>DATFMH010000103.1:0-57384 GCA_035267045.1 Balneolales bacterium | reverse complement strand
CAGAGCGGGCTCCGGGTGCGCGGCCAGATCCGGTCCATTGCCCGGTTGAAAGGAGATAAACAGGAGGCTCCTCTGCTGATCATCGCCCGCAACAACAAGGCACTTAACGTATATAAGATTAATAAACGCAGTGAAAATGATTCAGAATAAAATTAAAAGCGTAGTATTATTTGTTTTTCTATTAGGACTTTTATCCGGTTGCAAAAAACAATCTAAATATGACAGGATGATCAATGAAGGACTTGAATCCGGCGTAGTAAAAGACAATCTATTTTTAGGTTTTAAGCTGGGTATGACAAAAAAACAATTTTTCGCTCATGCCTGGAAACTCAATAAGGAACATATGGTTACAAACGGTGGTAAAAATATGTCGGTTGAATATTCGATGCATGAGTTGTCTCATCCTGCTAAAATGAATTTTTATCCCACATTTTATAACAACCGAATTTATCAAATGCCGGTTGTCGTTAAGTATACAGAATGGAGTCCCTGGAATAAAAATTTACATGCAGATAGTTTGCAGATAGATCTGGTAAAGTTATTTCAACATAAATATGGAAAAAAGTTCATTACTTTACATCTAAAAAAGCGAGGGGATATTTATGTGAATGTGGAAGGTAACCGGAGTATCTCCATTTTTAAAGGGGATAATAATGAATTGGTAAACATTCTGTTTACGGACCTTTCGATACAACGGGAGATTCAGAAAAAGAAACACCCATGGTTATATTATTGGAACAAAATTCAAAACATTTTCTAAATCTATTTCCGGCCTTTTAAGTTTGAATGCATGCGCAAAAGTATTTTTATTTTTTTGATATCTGTATCACTCATTACTTCTTGTAATTCGTATAAGAAAGAGAATACCCAAAAACGGTTATTTAAATTAATACCCGTATCACATAGTTCCGTCAAATTTAACAACCATCTATCCTTTAACAGAAAGTTCAATATCTATACTTATCGTAATTTTTACGATGGCGGTGGTGTAGCAATTGGAGATGTGAATAATGACGGATTACCTGATATTTATTTTGTTTCCAATCAGGATTCAAACAGGCTTTATTTGAATGAGGGAGACTTCCATTTCAAGGATATTACTAAGGAGTCAGGGGTAGCAGGCGTTCATTCATGGTCGACAGGGGCTACAATGGCCGATGTTAATGGAGATGGTTTGTTGGATATATATGTCTGTAATTCCGGGATTACAAAAGGTGATAACCGGAAAAATGAATTATTCATAAACAAAGGTACCGGCAAAGATGGTATCCCACATTTTAAGGAAGAAGCTGAAAAATTTGGTATAGCGGATTCCGGTTATTCCATACAAGCGGCTTTTTTTGATTATGACGGTGATGGGGACCTGGATCTTTACGTGTTGAATAATTCTTATAAGGCTATTGGAGGCTTTAACTTGCGCCTCAATGAACGGAATAAACGAAATTATGATGGAGGTGATCGTCTTTATAGAAATGATAACGGTCATTTTGTTGATGTAAGTAAAAAAGCAGGTATTTACGGAAGTGAAATAGGATTTGGTTTGGGAGTTACTATAAATGATTATAACCGGGACGGCTGGCCGGATATGTACATCAGTAACGATTTTTTCGAAAGGGATTACCTGTATCTAAATAACCATGATGGTACATTTAAAGAAGTATTGACACATCAGATAACGAGTACCAGTGCAGCTTCTATGGGAGCTGATGCGGCCGATATCAACAATGATGGTTATCCGGATATTTTTGTAACCGATATGTTACCGAAAGATCAGGGACGTCTTATTGTTAATACAACATTTGACAGTTGGAAACATTATCAGTTTTTAGCAAATAACGGCTATTATCATCAGTTCACCCGCAATACCCTGCAGCTGAATAACGGGGACGGTACCTTCAGCGAGATCGGCCGGATGGCCGGAGTAGATGCGACCGACTGGAGCTGGGGGTCGCTGATCATGGATCTGGATAACGATGGCAATAACGACATTTTTGTAGCTAATGGTATTTATCGCGATCTGACCGATCAGGACTATATTAACACTATGTCCAATCCACATACCGTACGGACAATATTAAGTAATAAAAAGACAGGTATTTTGAAAATGATCGATATGATTCCCTCGCATCCGTTGGCGAATGCGGTATTTGCCAATCGTGGCGGGCTGCAGTTTGGGGATTCCACGCGTGCCTGGGGCCTAGCCCGGCCGGGCTTCGCCAACGGCTCGGCTTACGGGGACCTGAATAACGACGGGGCCCTGGACCTGGTGATCAACAATGTGAACGGTCCGGCCTCGATCTATGAGAACCGCTCGGACAGCCTGCGTCCGGGCCACCACTGGCTGATGCTTCGCCTGAAAGGACGCCGGCCGAACACCGGGGCCATCGGGGCAGAAGTGACCCTCTGGTGCGGCGGAGAGCAATTCTACCGTGAGGAGATGCCCACCCGTGGATTTGAATCGAGTGTAGACCCGCGCCTGCACTTTGGCCTGGGCGCTTACCGGCAGGTGGACTCGCTGCGGGTACGCTGGCCGGACGGTCAGGTGAGCGTGCGCCGGCGTGTTTCGGCCGATCAGCTGCTCACCCTCGGGCAACCCAGGGCGACCAGGCCCGGTCATTCCACCCGCCGTGTCAGCCCGAAGGCTTCTATTCCACTGCTAACGAATGTTACGGGCCCGAGCGGGATCCGGTGGTCCCACCGGGAAGACAAATTCAACGATTTTACGCGCAACCCGCTGCTCTTCCAGATGCGTTCGAACGAGGGTCCGAAGATCTGCACCGGGGATGTCAATGGAGACGGGCGGACAGATTTTTATGTGGGCGGGGCCAAAGGCCAGCCCGGAGCGTTGTTTGTCCGGCAGGCGGACGGAAGCTTTCGCCGGATGTCCGAGCCGGCCATCGCCGCCGATAAGCTCAGCGAGGACATCGGGTGTACTTTTTTCGATGCCGACGGAGACGGAGATCAGGATCTGTATGTGGCCAGCGGGAGCGATGAGTTCCCGGCCAGCTCTTCGGCCCTGGGCGACCGGCTCTATTTGAACGACGGACACGGTCATTTTACCCGTTCCCCGCAGAATCTGCCCACGGGCCGGTACGTGAGCAGTTCGGTGGTCAGGGCCGGGGACTTCAACGGGGACGGCAAACCCGATCTGTTTGTCGGGGAGCGGATGAAGCCGTTCGACTATGGGGTGCCCACGGGTGGGTATCTGCTGGAGAATGAAGGAAACGCGGAGTTTAAAGACGTGACCGCCCAGGTGGCACCGGGCCTTCGCCGGGCCGGGATGATCACCGACGCGTTGTGGAGCGACTACGACGGGGACGGGGATCCGGACCTGATAGTGGTCGGCGAGTGGATGGGCATCCAGATATGGCGGAACGATCACGGGCGGTTCACCAACGTGAGTGCCCGTCTCGGCCTGGCCCACACAAAAGGGTGGTGGGATGCGATCGCCGCGGGTGATCTGAACGGGGACGGACGCCCCGATTACGTGGTGGGCAACCTGGGGCTGAACAGCCAGCTCAAAGCCAGCCGGAGCAAACCGGTGAGAATGTATGTGGGCGATTTTAACGGCAACGGGCTGGTCGAACATATCCTGACGGCCTATCAGGGAGACAAGGCCTATCCGCTGGCCCTTCGCCAGGACCTGTTGGCCCAGTTCCCGGATTTGAAGAATAAGTACCCGACCTACAAGAGTTATCGCCGGCAGACGATCGGTGATATCTTCACGGCCGCCCAGCTCAGTCAGGCCCGGGTAGACACCGCCGAGGAGCTGCGCAGTGTGGAACTGCTCAGCCAGACGGATGGAACATACAAAGTCATCCCGTTACCCCTGCGGGCCCAGATCTCCCCGGTCTACGGGATCGCGATTACCGATGTGAACGGGGACGGGCACGCCGATGTGGTGCTTGGGGGCAATCAGTATGCGGTCAAGCCGCAGCTGGGGCGCTATGATGCGAGCTGGGGAGCGGTGTTGTTGGCAGACGGCCACGGCCATCTGCGCTACATCGGCTCAAAGCAGAGCGGGCTCCGGGTGCGCGGCCAGATCCGGTCCATTGCCCGGTTGAAAGGAGATAAACAGGAGGCTCCTCTGCTGATCATCGCCCGCAACAACAAGGCACTTAACGTATATAAGATTAATAAACACAATGAAATGCATACATCCTCGGCAAAGAAGTGATAGCATTTTTATTCAATAAAACGAATGTATAATTCCCTGATATTAAATATTAACAATAAGGCTAAAAAACTTGCTATTATAGTAAGTTCTTTGTTGATGATGTCAGGATTATTTGAAGGATGTTCTCATAAGGTAAAAAAAAGATTTACTCTGTTAAGCCAGGACAGTACGCATGTCTATTTTAAAAATACCGTAACAGATAAACCTGATTTAAATATCCTGAATTATCCCTATTTCTATAATGGTGCAGGCGTGGCAATTGGTGATATAAATAATGATGGTCTGCCAGACATCTATTTTACATCCAATATGAAAGAGAATAAGTTATATCTGAATGAAGGGCATATGCATTTCAAAGATATAACGCAAAAAGCCGGAGTAGGCGGTGGTAATAAGGGATATTGGACAACAGGCGTAACCATGGCCGATGTGAATGGTGACGGATTGCTGGATATTTATGTTTGCCGGGTAAATTATAAGGATAAAAAAGGCAGCAACCTACTGTACATAAATAATGGTGATGATACTTTTACGGAAGAAGCACAAAAATACGGTTTGAATTTCAAAGGTTTATCAACGCAGGCTGCTTTTTTTGATTATGACGGAGACGGAGATCTGGATATGTATCTGCTTTGTCATTCAGTTCACAGCCGCAGAACATATGGTCCGGAAACATTACGTAATACACCTGATAAAAAAGCGGGTGACCGGTTATACAGAAATGATGGCGGACATTTTACTGATGTAACCAAACAGGCGGGCATTTATAGCAGTGCTATCGGGTTTGGATTAGGTATTGCCATCAGTGATATCAATGATGATGGCTGGCCCGATATTTATGTGGGCAATGATTTTCAGGAAGGGGATTATCTCTATATCAATAATGGTAACGGTACTTTTACAGAGCAACTTAAAAAATCCATTGGCCATACAACGCTTTCTTCAATGGGGGATGATATTGCCGATATCAATAATGACGGACGGGTTGATATTCTCTCGTTGGATATGCTGCCTGCAAAAGAATCAAAATACCGTGAATCAGGTGGTCCGGATCCTTATGAAGTGGCGCAAATCAAATTAAAGTTCGGTTATTATTATCAATATGCTCATAATACACTTCAGCTGAACAGAGGGTTTGATTCACATGATAATCCTTTGTTTAGTGATATCGGATATTTAAAAGGGATAGCGGCTACCGACTGGAGTTGGGCGGGATTGATTTGTGATCTTAATAACGATGGAAACAATGATATTTACATCACAAACGGTATCTATCGCCGGCCAAATAATCTCGACTACATTGCTTACGTCTCTTCAAATAAGGTTCAGCAGTCTCTTCTCAGCGGTATTAATGATCACAATATTAAAGTGATTGACAAAATGCCGAAAGACAAAGTATCGAACTTTGTGTTCTCTAATAGAGGTCATCTTCAGTTTGCAGACAGTACTATGGCATGGGGTTTAAAAAGAGCCAGTTTTTCCAATGGAGCATCTTATGCCGATCTGGATAATGACGGTGATTTGGACCTGGTCGTTAATAATGTGAATATGCCCGCTTTTATCTATCAAAATAACACGAGTCAGATTAGCCATAGGCATTGGCTTGAAGTTAAATTGAAAGGAAAAGGTAAAAATACGGGAGGTATCGGCAGTAAAGTTATTATTACATCAAAGGGTAAAAAATTTTATAAAGAAGAATTTCCCACTCGTGGATTTGAATCGTCGGTCAGCCAGGTTCTGCATTTTGGTTTAGGCAAGATTAAACAAGTAGATACTTTGGAAGTCATTTGGCCGGATGCTCAATATCAAATTAAGACGAATATACAGACAGATCAGAAATTAGTTTTATATCAGAAGGATGCGAATAAACAATATAACTATCCATCACATAAGCTTGTTAAAACCATCTTTCACAATGTAACTAAGAAGATTAATATTCCTTACCGTCATCGTGAGGATACAACATTTAATGAATTCCAGAATCAGCCGCTCATTCCCCACATGCTATCAACGGAAGGACCGAAGTTAGCCATAGCTGATGTTAATGGTGATGGATTAGATGACTTTTATGTAGGTGGAGCCCGTAATCAGGCCGGTAAATTATTTATCCAGGAGAAAAACGGGCATTTCAAAAGCGTTGATCAAAGTGTTTTTGACGCTGATAAAGATTGTGAAGATGAGGGTGCTGTATTTTTTGATGCTAATGGTGACGGTCATCCCGATCTTTATGTTGTGAGTGGAGGAGATGAATTTACAGGTCATGATCGCAGGTTAAAAGACCGTCTGTATATAAATGACGGCAAAGGAAATTTTACGAAAGATCCCAATGCGTTACCTGATATTTATCAAAATGGCTCGTGTGTAACCGCAGGAGATTTTAATGGGGATGGCGCAATGGATTTATTTGTCGGCGGCAGATCGGTACCCTGGAATTATGGAGCTTCACCGAAAAGTTACTTACTGGAGAACGACGGACATGGGCATTTTACGGATGTTACCGGGAAAATTGCTGATGGGCTGAGTCGGATCGGAATGGTTACAGATGCATTATGGACCGATATCAATCACGATCAAAAGTCCGATCTTGTTCTGGTTGGAGAATGGATGCCGATTACGATTTTTCAAAATACCGGCAATAAATTAGTTAATGTAACAGATAAAATGGGCCTGGGTAAAACCAATGGATGGTGGAATTGCATCGTGGCCGGTGATTTTGACGGAGACGGTAATATTGATTTCATGGCAGGTAATCTGGGGCTTAATTCACCCATTAAAGCAACCGTAAAACAACCGGCAAAATTATTTCTGAGTGATTTTGATCACAATGGCACGGACGATCCCATCATAACGTATTACGTGAATGGCGTTAGTTATCCAATGGCACGGCGTGATCAATTATTGAGCCAAATTCCCGGGTTAAAACGAAAATTTCATACATATGCCGATTATGCAAATAGTACCATTGACGATATTTTTAGTAAAAAACAGTTGAATGATGCAAATAAGAAAAAAGCATATGTATTTGAATCAAGTTATATTCATAATAATGGTAATGGTACTTTTAGCTTAAAACCATTACCTGATAAGCTTCAATATTCTCCTATCTATGCTATGCAAACTTTAGATTACAATAAAGACGGGCAAATGGATTTGCTAACAGGAGGGAATTTTTATGCTGTTGGTACTATTCAAGGACGGTATGATGCCAGTTATGGAAACCTTTTAAAGAATAAAGGAAATGGGAAATTTACCGTTGTAAATTTGGATAAGAGCGGTTTCATTGTGAGGGGACAGGTACGAAGTTTGAAAATAATACATCAGAATAAGAATAAATTTCTTATCCTTGTTGCAAGAAATAATAACCGGTTACAGGTATTTGAATAATGATGCGTTATAGTTATAAAAAGAATTCGATTCTGAGTTGCATAATTATACTTGCTGTGATCAGTCCCCTTATTTTTAGTGGGTGTCAGAAAAAATCCGGCAGTAATGAACAAAAGATAACCACATCAAAATCTTATAGTAAAGCGGTATCGGATTTTTACATCGGATTGGCGGCTGCTCAAACCAATCAGGCCAATTTCGCCTATAATAAAATGTTTGAAGTCACTAAGCTATATCCACAGGAGCCGTCTGTTTGGGCCAATTTAGGTGTATTTGCTATGCAGCAAGGCAATTATGAATTGGCAAAAAAGAGATTGGAAAAAGCCATCTCCCTTGCTCCTAAGAACGGGAAAATACGTTTTTTGAGAGGCCTTTTAATGAGTCAGGAAGGACAAATTAAAAAGGCCGTGCAGGATATGAGAAAAGCCGTCCAATTATCACCTGATAATCCTCTTATACTTTTTAGCCTGATAAAAGAGCTTGAAAGGCAAAGTAGTTCGGATAATAAAGATGAGATCAATAAACTTTTTGAACAAATCCGGAAACTGCAGCCTGATAACCTGGTGGTCACAGTTGAACATATCCGATTCTCTTTAAATCAGAAGGATATTCAGTCAGCCGATATGTATTTGAAGAAATTGTCTCAAAGAGATAGTTTGTTTTCCGGGTCAATAAAAAAACGATTACAAAAATTATTACAACAAGCTTCAAAGGATAAAACCCAGAATATGTCGACTGAAGTGGCCTTTCTGGATCATGACCTTCGGCAGCTTCCGGTATATCAAAAAGATCTTAATGCCGTACAATTACCATCCAGTCAGATTGGTTTTTTAATAACAAAGTTTATCAAACTACCCAATCCGAAAGCTTCTTCAGCTAAAATTGATCCTGAGCTGGCTTTTAAGGAACAAGCGATTTCACTTAAGCAAACAACCGGTGTTCATTTGATTCGTTCATTGTCTTTGAAAGGAGATCGTATACCACATCTGATGTATGTATCCGGCGGTAAATTTCATATCAAAGACGGCGTAACACTCGATTACCCGGGCGGGAGTGATGTTACCTATCATAATGTAGCGGTGATAGATTATAATTATGATTTTAAAAATGACCTATGTTTTGCCGGTTCAAAAGGATTAAAATTTTATCAACAGACCACAGATGGTTCATTCAGGGATATAACTCACTCATTAGGGTTACCTCGAAATATTTTGAATCAGTCTTACAGATCTGTTTGGAGAGCTGATATCGACCTGGATGGTGATCTCGATCTCATAATGGCACCCAATAAAGGGAAATCATTTGTATTGCGGAATAATGGGGATGGTACTTTTAAAAAGATTTCATTTCTGAATGGTCCGGACAATATTAAAGATTTTCAATGGGCTGATTTAGATGATGATGGTGATTCGGATGCTGCCATTTTAACAACCGGCGGGCAGTTGGAAGTATTTATGAATCAACGCCTGGGCGATTTTAAGGAGGTCAGCAATAAAAGTTTACCTGATAGTGTACTCGGTATTACCATTGGTGATCCGGATGGAAATTCTCAATTCGATATTGTTTATCTGAAAAGTAATGGTCAGTTACAACAGTGTTATTATAATCAGGATGAACAAAGATGGGATATAAAGACACTTGGTGTATGGCCTGATTTTACGGGAATCAAGAATCTGAATAATGTGAAGGTTGCCGTACAGGATTTTGATAATAATGGCCGGCTGGATGTCATGGCGTCGGTTGGTGGTGAAACGCGAGTGTGGTTAAATGATTCTGCCGGTAAGTTGCACTTGGTGGATAATCAATATGAGGGTACCGTTTTTTCCATATCTGATAGTAATGGTAATGGCAGGCTCGACTGGATCGGTTTGTCGTCGCAGGGTAAACCGGTTGAATGGATTAACAGTGGATCGGATAATTACAATGGTGAAGTGATACGTCCGAGAGCATCTAACCCGGTTGGTGACAGGCGTATCAATTCATTTGGTATCGGAGGGATACTGGAAGCCAGGTCAGGGTTAATTTATCAACGTCAGTTGATTACATCACCTTTGGTTCATTTTGGTTTAGGCACTTACTCACAAGCGGATATGTTACGTATTATCTGGCCCAATGGATCGGTACAAGCGGAATTTGCCGATTTGGGAAGCAGCAGTACCATAACCAATCGACAATCGCTGAAAGGGTCCTGTCCATGGTTATTTGCCTATAATGGTAATAAAATGAATTTTGTTACCGATCTTTTATGGCGTTCACCGCTTGGCTTGAGGATTAATGCCCAAAAAACAGCGGGCATGAATCAAACAGAAGACTGGGTGAAGATCAGAGGTGATCAGTTAAAAGCTAAAAACGGATACTATGATCTTCGTGTCACTGCTGAATTATGGGAGACACACTTCTTTGATTATTTATCGCTTATGACCGTTGATCATCCGGACGGTACCAATGTTTTTGTGGATGAACGCTTTTCATTTCCGCCTCCTAAAATGAAAGTATATGTAACAGGACCATTACATAATGTATCACATGTCTGGAATGAGCAGGGAAATGAGGTGTCTGATTTGGTAGCAAAACGAGATAATCACTACCTGGCGGGATTCAAATTGACCAAATATCAGGGTATCGCCCGGAAACACTATATCACTATTGATATAGGTTCGGGATTACCACAAAAAGGTCCGCTGTGGCTCATTGCCTATGGTTGGGTTTATCCGACCGATAGCTCAATTAACGTCGCCATAAGTCAGGGTGATGTGAAGCCACCACAGGGAATCAGCGTGCAGATTCCTGATGAAAATGGCAAATGGAAGACAGTGAAGACGAATCTTGGTTTCCCGGAAGGCAAGAATAAAACTGTTCTTATCAATCTGAGAGGACTATTTCAGCATAAAGGTGATCACAGAGTACGGTTGACGACCTCTACACAAACTTATTGGGATGCTATTTGGTGGGCAAAGGGATTGCCCGGTGTATCGATTAAAACACAGAGAATACAACCTGAAAAAGCCCGGTTACGATACAGGGGTTTTTCAAAATTGGTGGTTAAAACGAAACACGCTCCCGAGGTACCCGATTACCAGGATATTAAAGGAACAACTCCACAATGGTCCGATCTCGTTGGTTTCTATACGAGATATGGAGATGTGAAACCTTTGCTTCGTAAAGTAGATGATCGTTACGTTATTATGAATGCGGGTGATGAAATGCGTCTAAAGTATAAAGAACCGTCGAAACCGGCCAAAGGCTGGAAACGTGATTTTGTTATGATCAGTGATGGCTGGGAAAAAGACGGAGATTATAATACGACTTTCTCTAAAACGGTGATTCCATTACCATCACACCATAATTCTACTTATAATACACCACCCACAACTTTACAAAATGATCCGGTTTATAAGCAGCATAAACAGGATTGGATAACGTATCAGACACGATACGTTACCCCCAGGCCTTTTTACCGGGCGTTGTTATTTGGTAATAAGAACAGATGATGGGATGGGTTATGAATAAAGATAAATACAAAAAAATAGGTATAGCTACTTTTTTCGTTCTTCTCCTTGCTTTTCCAATAGCCAGGAAATACTGGAATCGGTACGAAGAAAATTATAGTGCTGAGGCCAGGCATAGCCAAATCCTAAAAAGGTATGGTTTTTATATACAAAATGTGGCTCAGCAAGTTGGCATAAATTTTAAGCATCATCCCCCCAAACTTGATCCGAAGTTGAATAACATTATGCCTATTGTTGCTGACATGGGAGCTTCGGTAGCGGTGGCTGATTTTAATCAGGATGGCTGGCCGGATCTGTATTTCACCAATAGTGAAATAGGTACCAATAACGCCTTATACGAAAATATGGGTAATGGGAAATTTAAGGATGTGGCTTCTGATATGGGCGTTGCAGCAATAAATACGGCAAATGGCGGGACATCCATGGGAGCGGTCTGGGGTGATTATGATAATGATAACTACCCGGATCTCTTTGTGTATAAGTGGGGTAAATCGATGCTTTTTCATAATGATAAGGGAAAAGGCTTTACGAATGTTTCCAATGAATTACCGCTGCCTAAATGGATGAATGCCAATACGGCCATATGGTTTGATTATAATAATGATGGAAAGTTGGATCTCTTTATAGGCGGGTATTATCAAAAGGATATAAACCTTTGGCATTTAAAGAATACCCGGATCATGCCCAACAGTTTTGAATATGCTAAAAACGGCGGACGTAATTATCTGTTTGAGAATCTGGGGCATGGTCATTTTAAGGATGTCACCAAAAAAATGGGTTTATTGGATTACAGATGGACCCTTGCTGCTTCCGCAGCAGATATAAATCATGATGGATATCAGGATTTGATACTTGCGAATGATTATGGAGTCGATCAGGTATTTATCAATGAAAAAGGGAAATCATTTAAAGATATTGGCTCTACTTCTAGAATAGGATTTGCCCCTAAAAGCGGAATGAATGTCACGTTGGGAGATGTGCTTAACCAGGGTCACCTCGATATTTATATTACAAATATTTCACAGCCCGGGATTCTGATTCAGGGAAATAACTTATGGATGCCCCAACTGGGTAAGGAAAAGAATGATTTATCCTATCATAATCTTGCTGAAGATTTAGGCATTGAGCTCGGAGGCTGGAGTTGGGGAGCTCAATTCGGTGATTTTAACAATGATGGTCATCTCGATCTGTACGTTGCCAATGGATACGTATCCGGAAAGAGAAAAGGCAACAGCTATTGGTATGATTATTCGAAAATAGCTGTTGGTAATAATAGTATTATCAATGATGCTCAAAACTGGCCTCAGATGAAAGGCAAAAGCTTATCCGGACATGAACGAAATAAATTATGGATAAATAATGGTTCGGGTGGTTTTGAAGAGGTCGGTAAAGCTGTTGGAGGTAAAGAAGTATATGACAGCAGAGCCGTGGCATTAGCGGATTTATGGAATGATGGTGCTTTAGATATTATTGTTGCCAATCAAAACGGTCCTGTAATGGTTTACAAAAATACGGTTGGACCCGATCGTCACTGGATTGGTTTTAAGCTAATTGGAATGAAATCAAATAGGTCGGGAATCGGGGCAGAAGCCACACTTTATTGGAAACATCATATTCAAACGCAGATTGTTACCGGCGGCAACGGCTTTTGCTCGGAAAATCAACGTCGTTTATATTTTGGATTGGATAAAGATACAACGATTGACAGCCTGGTTATCCAATGGCCATCTGGCATACACCAAGTCCTGGATGGACCGGTAGCTGATCAGTATCATCAAGTAATTGAAACCAAATGAGTGAAAATACTATCGTAAGCAGCCTCAAGCGATGGATACCGATATATACCGATAAGCGATATATCGCTCCCATCTTTATCACCCTCATTTTAATTGCCGCAGAACTATCATTTGGTATCCTCGAAGGATATCCCAAACTAGCCACTGCTATCTTAGCAAGTTTGGGAACAGAACTTATTCTCGGGAAAATTGTTACGGGAAAGTGGCGCAATTTGGCCAGTGCATATGTTTCGGGAATAAGTGTTGCTATCCTTATTCGTTCACCTATGATTTGGCCGTATGCTCTCTGTAGTATTATTGCAATTACAACGAAATATGTATTGAGATATAAAGGCCGTCATATTTGGAACCCTTCTAATTTTGGAGTCGTAGCCTTGTTATTACTGGCATCCGATTCTGTAGCTGTTTTAAGTATTCAATGGGGAAATAACGTATGGCCAATGCTGGTTATTTGGGTACTTGGCTTTATTATCGTGTGGAGGGTTAACAGATTACATATCAGTACGGTGTATATCGTATCATTTTTATTTTTCTCGTTATTTCGAAGTTGGATGACAGGGAATCCTTTCTTGGGTGAAGTGGCTCCGATAACGGGCCCCATGTATCAATTATTTATTTTCTTCATGATTACTGATCCAAAGACAACTGTTTCAAGTAAATGGGGTCAATATGTCGTGCCTTTTGCAATCGCAGCTGTTGAGATGGTCCTGCGGTTAGCGTTTCATGCTGTTTATGCACCATTCTATGCTTTGTTTATTGTCGGACCCATTGCCATGGTTATCGAAATTAAATGGAATGAATACATGGAAAAAAGAGAAATCAAGCCGGCTGCATCATAGATAGATAAAAAAATTTTTCATAGGCAACTTTCAATAAATATATTACATTGATTTTCAAATATTCCTATAACCCCATACGTAAATCGGATGTTATTAAAAAATGGTCGTGTAATTATATTAGCATTGTTAGCGATAACAATATCGGGTCGGATTAACTTATTACATGCTCAGTTCTTATCTAAATTAACAGCCAATCAGAATTCTCCTCTCTATACAACATATGCCGCTGCTAAAGCACGGTCGGAATTCGCTCTTGATGAAGGGTATCATTTAACCTATTACGATACGACAAAAGGAGTTGATTTTTCTACTGATACAGGTGGTGATTGGGATCTGGCTTTTATAAAAGGCGCCAATTATGTGTATCGTCTCAACGACCTGTATCAAAAACCGGTGATTTCGGCTTCGTATCCGGATATGGTCTCTTATTTTTACAAACCTTTCAAAAATGTTCTTTTGAATGCTCGTTTTTTTGTATACAGTTCACATACGGCCATTCAGGATATTACGCTAAAGAATACCGGATCAAAAACGCTCACATTCAGGATGGTTCCATTTCTTCGTAACAGATATCGGGATTTTAATAATGTGAAACTTGATAAGAATCAAAATGCAGTCACTTTTACTCACAGAGAATTACCGGATGGCTGGGTATTGGGACATAAGAGTGTTCCCTATGTAAGTAACATCAAAGACATTTTCATGATGTCGGAAAAACCAGATCTGATGACCAGCTACCGTAGTTATAAATGGGGAAAGGTTAAAATACCTCACCAGGTTGTATTGGATAAGAAACCGGAATATCCAATTCACGGAACGATCTTTTATGCCAATGGAAATCGAATAAGCCCGGATAGTACCAAACCGGTGTTTACGATTATGTTAAATAATGATAGTACTAAGATATTAACCGAAACAGCTCCACATTTTGGCAATTCTTCCGGGAATATCACACCGTACAGTACTTACAGTATTGATCTTGGAAATTTTAAAAATCTCAAAAATGGTGATACGTATACCCTGACCTTTGCCTGCCGTAATTCTGATGAAAGCGCTACGATAAAAGGTACGGTACAAAATCTGGATGCACACAAAGGAGTTAAACAGGATATTCATTTAACCAAACAATCATTGCCGGCAACACCGGGTGGTTTTGGTCATGATATTTGGGGAAGTGGAACGGAAGTTCGTCTTTATTGGAAAAAAAGTTATCCAAATGAACGATTTCGTGTTTACCGGAGAGATTACAGGAATCAGGCTTCTTACCGGTTAGTAGCCAATAATATTAAGCAACCATTTTATGCAGACAAAGATATAACCGGGGATAAAATTTACGGATACCTGGTAATGTCGGTAGATAAGAATGGTAACATGAGTATGTTTGCCCCGGAGATAAATAATATAGCCGGCAGTAATTTTCTAACGGATATGCGTTATCCGAATCAGCTGAAAAATGATGTGAAGGATTATGCTAAAGTAATTGCTATGCCCACAAATATAACTTTGAATCCGGGTGAAACAAAACATTTTCGGATAGTCAGAAGTGTCGAAAGACCTTTCAAAAATGATGATAAATTATTATCGGAAGCAAGGAAAGCGATGCAGCTGGATGTGGAATTCTTCGCTAAAACGGACAAAAATTTATACCGGAATATACCTGATATTCACTTTACTAATCCGGATAAAACGATGCTCTATTACAGTGCTTTCAATATGATGGATCAGGAAATGCTTCCCCCGGAAGGCCAGTTGAAAGTTAACTATTACGTTTTTTCCAGAGAACCACAGTGGGGTTGGGGGCACGGCGGTCAAGTGTTCCACGAAAGTATGTCGATGCTGGCTTATGCATTGATGAATCCGCAGAGTGCGATGAACTCACAACGGGTTTATCTGGAAACACAGCATAAGAACGGTTATATCAACTACCGAACGGGTGCCTACCTGGATGAAAGCATACCTACAAACGGACAGCTTACATCGTCTGCACCATTATATGCCTGGGAGAACTGGAAGATTTATGAAATTACCAAAGACAAGCATTTCCTGCGGCAAATGTATCAATCAAGTAAAGAATTCTACAATTTCTTTGTCACTCATCGTGATGCTGACGGAGATGGATTATGCGAATGGGGCGGACATGCCGTTTTGGAGTCTTTAAGAGATTCCCAGGTTGCTGTATGGGATCAGGTTGGCTGGCCGGCTAATTTCGAAGATCTCGGGTTGAATTGCATGCTCGTGCAGGAAGCTAAATCATTGTCGAAGATGGCTCGTGTTCTTGGAAAAAATAAAGAATCACAAACATGGATGAAAAAAGCGCAGAAAAGATCGGATTTGATAAATAAATATATGTGGGATCCACAAACGGGATTCTATTATAACGTAAGCAAAAAGGATAATTCCTTTACGTATAAAAAGCATAATGACCTGAAGCGCCAGGAGATAATTGGTTTTTTACCACTTTGGGCCGGAGTGGCTTCCAAAAAACAAGCAAAAATTTTGATAAAAACCTTAACAAACAAAAATAAGTTCTGGCGGAAGTATGGTGTGCCGTCTTTGTCAGCAGAAGATTCCTATTATAATCCAAAAGGTTACTGGAACGGTCCGGTCTGGGTTCAATGGAATTATATGATAGAAGACGGCTTACTGAAATATGGTTATAACAACCTGGCAAAAGAGTTGGTGAATAAAATTGCTGATAATATGATTTCCCAATTGAAAAAGAATCATACTTTATGGGAGTTCTACAGTCCCGATTCCAAATGGGGTGGTTGGCATCAAACCTATATCTGGGCCGGTATTATAAACAGGATGTTTTTGGATCTGAAATCTAATAATAATTAATGACGTTCGAGTCACATTATAACCCGCATAAGTAAATATTCTATGATCTGTATAACTATTTCTGGATTACTCGCGCAAATATTAAAATACCTTGCTAAGCAACCGGTTACGAGGGTAATATTTTTGTGTGTGTTGTTGCTGTTATTATCAAATCATGCTCTCATAGCCCAGGAACTCAGAACTCCGGTAATCGATACTCATAACGGCGTCCAGATACTTTCTTTCGAGCTTAATAGCAGTAAAGAGATAAAAGCCAGGAACAATAGTGTCCCGTTGTTCAGCTTGCTTATCAATGGTAAACTGGTCAATACCAGAGGGGTTCCGATTGAATCAGTAAAGTCTCCATTAACCTTCAAACTTAAGGATGGAATCATTGCAACATTCACACCTGTAAAGGGATTCAATCCGGGCTGGAAAGCAACAGTCACTTTTAAAAATACTTCGCAAAAGAAAGTAATCATTGAAAATGTTGTTCCTTTTGGTCAGTCGAAAGATCATATTTATATCACGGCATCAGGACCCTGGTCGTTGGCACGGACCAAATTATACCGGCCGGGTAAGAGTCCGATTGGAGTTGTCTTGCCGGACGATGCATGGGAGATGGGATATTGTTCCTTCCCAACAAATAATTCTGATATGTCGATTGTTGCCATTGCACGCCGGACAGCTCATGAAGATGCTCAGCTGGGACGCTGGAAAGCAACATTGAAACCACGTGGCACGGTAACATATACGATGTATGCTGATACATATCATGGAGTATGGCAAAATGGTGTTCGTTTAATGTTCCAAAAACGATATCTCTATGATCTCAAATCGTTTAATGATTCCCTGTTTCAGCGCAAAGACTTACAGTGGATACGCCATAAATATATCATAGGTTTACAGATGGCATGGGATCATCGGTTTTATGATTCGAGACGCGGCGGTTATCAAGTGGACAAATATCTGGCTAAAGGGGAAAAGATGTTTGGCGGATATGGTGTTTATGCCCTCTGGCCGACCTGGCCCCGACTTGGACTAGATAATCGTAATCAATGGGATTTATTCAGGGATTTGCCCGGGGGATTGAAAAAATTACATCAAATATCTGAATTGGCTCATAATGAGGGAACAAAGTTCTTTATTGAATATAATCCATGGGATAAAAGTACACGTCCGGAAAATCCATATAAAGGCATGGCTACCATCATTAAAAAAACGGATGCTGATGGTGTCGTATTAGATACCAGGGCCAAGTCGAATCCCCAATTGCGTCATGCAGCAGACAGTGTCAGAAAGGGGGTGGTCATGTACAGCGAAGGTATGGCAGTACCCAAAAATATGCCCACGATTGTTTCCGGAAGAGTGCACGATGCCATACACATGCCACCTCCGCTAAATCTTAATAAATTCATTAAACCGGATTTTGCCATTTTTCGGGTATGCCGGTTGAATGATGGTTATCTCCACAGGGAATTTGCGGTATCATTTTTTAATGGTTATGGAGTTGAGATAAACTGGATGGGAGTTGGCAGATCCACCTGGATAAAAAAAGCTTTCCATTATTTAGGTCACACTTCCATGATCCTTCGGGAAAACACGGATACTTTTCTGAGTCAAAACTGGCAGCCGTTGATCAACAGTATTGAAGACAGTGTCTGGGTTAATAAATGGCCCGGTAAGAATAAGACAATTTATACAATCTATAGTTTACGCCCGGCAGGATATAATGGGCCATTATTTCGGATGAATCCGGCAAAAGGAACGCATTATGTGGATATCTGGAATCATGAGGAGTTACAGCCAGACACCGTCAGAGGTCAATTATATACTCCTGTAAATATTCATTCATTTAATAAAAACTGGCTGGGTACCCGTCGGGAAGGTAATGTGGATTGTATTGCTCACTTCCAGGATCTGCTTTCAATAAAACATAATGTTGATACATTGGAAGTAACTGCTAAAAAAGGAAGCATGATCAAGATATGGGCCGGTAAACCGTCCTACCAGGGAACCTACAAAGAATTACCGGCGGGAAATCATAAATTATCCCTTCGAAATTTGTTTGACCGTCATGAGGGGAAATTTGTCGTTCAGCTTTTTAACGGTAAGAAATTGCTGGATGAAAGAGTGATCAATTTACAACCCGGAACAGCTCGTTTAATTAGCAAAGTCCACCGGACAAAACCGGCTGTGACTGCACCTAAAGGGATGGTTAAAATTCCAGGCGCGACGATTATGGATACTTTGTCACAGCATGCCAGTTTTGTGCCCTATCCCCCGGAACCCAAAAGACCGGTTCATGTACAAACATTCTATATGGATAAATATCCGGTTACCAATGCTCAATATTATGCGTTTATCAAAGACACGCACTATAGGCCAAAAGACGCTCATAATTATCTCAGAAATTGGGCAAATGGCCATTATCCCAAAGATTCAGCTCAAAAACCGGTTGTCTGGGTTAGTCTGAAAGATGCCAGGGCCTATGCGAAATGGGCAGGTAAACGCCTGCCAACCGAAATGGAATGGCAACTGGCGGCTCAGGGAACCGACGGAAGAAAATGGCCATGGGGAGTCAAGTTTGATTCTACCAATTGTAATGTCAATATCGGACATGAGACAAATGTGGATCGGTTTCCGTCGGGTGCCAGTCCTTACAATGTGGAGGATTTGGTTGGTAATGTATGGCAACTCACCAACGATGTATATGATGACGGTACCTATTATTTCGAGATGATACGAGGCGGAAGCTATTACCACCCGACAGCCAGCTGGTGGTATATTTACGGAGGACCCGAATCATTGAACATGCATCAGATATTGCTGAAAGTAACTCCCGGTTTTGACAGGAGCGCTACGGTAGGATTTCGCTGTGTCAAAGATGCGGAATAACTCAAAATATAGATTAACATCAATCAATGATACTGTTCTAAGGCATGAAAAAGATCATTCAAAGTTTACTTTTATTATTTGTGTCAGTAACACCGGTATTTGCACAATCGCAACTGGATAACATTCTATCACCGGCACGGTTACCTTATTTAAAGCAGAGCACTTTTCATCAAATTTCCAGTTATGATACAACGGGTGGGAATAATGACCGTATTCATATTCCTAAAGGTGGATCGGCTACTATTGCCAATATTAAAGGTCCGGCTGTTATTACCCAGCTCTGGTGTACTATCGATTCCCGTGATCCCTATTTCCTTCGCCGAATAGTGATCAAAATATATTGGGATGGTGAAAAGAATCCGTCTGTAGAAGCGCCTATAGGTGATTTCTTTGGTACCGGTTTTAAATACAAGCAATACATCTCCCGGTTTACGGGGATGTCGAGCGGCGGTTATTACTGTTATTTCCCGATGCCATTCAATAAATCGGCCCGGATCGTTATTGAAAATCAAACCGGCCAGGAAGTGTATGCTTTCTATTATCATATCGATTATCAACAACTGAATAAACCTTTGACAGATAATGTAGCATATTTTCATGCTTATTGGCACCAGGACCTGAGAACAAGTCCGGATAGCAATTATACGATTCTGGCTGCAAAAGGCAGGGGACAGTTTGTTGGTCTTAATCTCAGCATGCAGAGTTATAACAAAAAACTCTGGTTTCTTGAAGGCGATGAAATGGTGTATGTGGATGGGGAGAAAAAACCATCGATGCAGGGAACCGGTACGGAGGACTATTTTAATAGTGGCTGGTATTTTAATAAAGGGGAATATTCGGCACCATATTTTGGCCTCATTCTGAAAGATACAGCCCGTGGGCGAATAGCTGCATATCGATATCAGGTTGGTGATGCCATACCTTTTAAAAAATCGATCAAATTTACGATCGAACATGGTACACAAAATTCGGAGATAGCCGACTATGCCAGTACGGCTTACTGGTATCAGAAAGAACCACATAAACCGTTGCCACCGTTACCAAAAGCCAGTTTACGAATACCACTGCGTGTTGCTGTTCCCAATGGGGCTCTGGAAGCTGAATCACTCAAACCACATGATACACATATGCAATCCGATGTTCAGAATATGTCGGATTACGGGCCGGATTGGAGCGGGATGAAACAATTGCTCATGACCGGTAAGAAACCCGGTGATTCGTTCACTCTTGATCTGCCGGTAACCGAAGATAGTTACAATGTCGATCTCTATTATACCAAAGGTCCGGATTATGCCAGTACTTCTATTTTATATAATGGGAAAAAAGTTGGCACAATCGACGGATATCATAAAAATATTTATCCCGGCGGTAAAATAACGATCAATCACTTAAAAGCCGTTAACAAAAAAATTCCTATAACTTTTAAAGTTGAAGGTAAAGATCCTAAATCTTCCGGTTATAATATCGGATTGGACGCTTTTGTGATTAAACCGGACCGGACATACATACCCAAATGGTATTTCATCGGACCCTTCCCGAATCCCAGAGATAATCAAAATCATCGTATGGGTTTGGATAAAGTTTATCCACCCGAAAAAGGGATAAATCTCAACAATACCTATAAAGGGGTTCATGGACAAAAAGTTAAATGGCAGATGATCAAAACGCCTAAAAACGGGCGTGTTGAATTAAGCAACAAAGTGAATCCGTCGGACCTGGTCGTTTCTTATGCACTTACTTATGTCTTTTCACCGAAAGATCAGACACTGCCATTGCTTATAGGATCAGACGACGGTATCAAAGTATTTTTGAATAACAGTATGGTACACCGTAAAGAACTGGTCAGGGTTTCGGAACCGGATCAGGACAGGATACAGGCTCATTTACACAAGGGCTGGAATGAACTTCTGTTGAAAATCGAAAATAATTTTGGTGGTTACGCTTTTTTTGCACGATTTGTGGATTTAAATCATAGCCTGACATTTAGTCCTAAAAAACAGAAATAAGGAATTTCTATTGAGGTTCGATGTGATGAAAGTCCGGATTTTAAGTTCAGCATTATTTCTAATGATGATCCTTGGCGGATTTGTTCAAAAATCTCATGCCCAGGTGAAGGTATCCGATCCCTATTTGGTTTTAAATGCACATGCAAATGATGCTTTGTTTACAACGTATGCCGCTTCCAAAGACAGGTCACGTTTTTTTGCAGATAAGGCCTATTTCATGGATTATTTCTCACCATCTAAGCCCATTACCTATTCCAGCCAGTTTGCAGGAGACTGGTCGGTGATATGGAAGGTGAATAATGTTGTGATCAGCCGGATACGGGATTTTGCAGTGAAACCGGAAGTTGTGGCTTCTTTTCCGGATATGGCTATTCTTAAATATGAACCTTTTGCCGGTTTAAAAGTCCAGGAGACCTTTTTTGTGTACAGTTCAGGTGCCGCCATGATCTCCATGCATATTACAAATAATGCGGACCGTGAATATGATTTTAATTTATATCCTGCCATTCATGCCACAAGTGATTCACTAAAAATAGTATCATTCGATTCGACTGCCAATGGATATGTATTTTCTCATTATGAGCCTATGAGACGGCCGATAAGCAATCTCTATCCTGGATATGGATATCCAACGCATTTTAGAGATTTGTTGGCGAGCAATAAAAAACTAAGCAGTTACGGAGGATATCAGGGAGCCACCATCCAGGATTTTTATTATGATATCAAACGGATGAGCAAGGTTCATTCATATGTAAAGAGGATGAATGAGAAGAAACAAGGGCCGGTACAGATATTGGCATTGCAAAATGATTTTCACCTCAATCCGGGACAGTCGGCCGATGTTCGCTTTGTCAGGGGGGTTCAGGATGAGAGTAAAAATATCAAAAGCTTAAAAATCGATGTTAACGGTGCTTTAAATGCTAATATTCAGCAATACGTTGATAATGATGTGAGCCTGTTTAAATCTATTCCAAGGATCAAATTTCCGAAAAGGGATCAAAAAATGGTGTACATCGGGGCTCTTAACCTGGTCAGACAATGTTTGCTTCCACCGAGAGCCAAAACCAAATATAATTATTACGTCTTTTCAAGAAATCCAATCTGGGGTTGGGCGAACGGCCACCAGGTGATGCATGAGTCGTTATCCATGATTCCATATTCCTATCTGGATCCAAAATCAGCTGAACAGTCTCAAAGAATTTATATAAATCAGCAGTATCCTGATGGATTAATTGCTTATAGGGTTGGACCAAGGGGGCCACAGGTCTATCCGCATAAAGGGAAGGCCACAACATCGGCACCATTTTTCTCATGGACGAATTGGGAGATTTACCGGAATAGTCATGATAAGCAATTTCTTAGCGATGCCTACAAGGCCGGGGGAAAATACATCGATTATCTGGAAAAAGAACGGGATAAAGATCACGACGGTATGTTCGAGTGGGGGCCATACGGCATTATAGAAAATGTCAGAGACGCCTGGAATGTGGTCTTTCAGCTGTTTTCAGAGGGACAGGATGAAGGCCGGGATATATCGAATCAACTGGATGACCTCGATTTAACCTGTCAGGTTGCCAATGAGGTGTTTTACCTGCAAAAAATGGCCAATGTTTTAGGAGATCGAAAAGGAGAACAGAAATGGTCGGCGGAACACGATACGCTAAAAAAATTGATCAACAAATTCATGTGGGATCCAAAGACCAAATTTTATTATCACATTTCAATGGCCGACAATTCTTTTACTTTTGAAGGAAAAAGCTTAAAACGGAAAGAATTAATTGGCTTTTTACCTATGTGGGCGCATGTTGCCACTAAAGAACACGCTAAGGATCTGGTAGAAGAGTTACAAAATCCCAAATCATTCTGGAGGAAATATGGTATTCCAAGTTTAGCAGCCAACGATCCGAATTACAGTCCGTTCGTGGATGGCTGCTGTCGATGGAACGGTCCGGTGTGGTTGCTGTGGAATTATATGGTATTTAATGGATTACAGAATTATGGATATCATGAATTAGCCCATAAAGTAGCAGGTAAAATGATGCTGGCGGTTTCCACTCAGTTAAAGAAAAATCACCATTTCTGGGAATCATACAGTCCCGATTATCCAGTTCAGGAATCACCTCCAAATTACATCTGGGATTCCATAATGGCGAAAGTACTCATTGAAACCTATGGTAAACAATAAAATATTATTGAATTATTTACTCAAAAAAAAAACGATGAATAGCAGTAGTCTGGTAATTAATATGAACCTAAAATCCAAGATTATGATTTCTCTAAAAAAAGTATGTGTATTGCTGGTTACAGCGTTTATTATCACGTCCTGTAACCAAACGGCAAAAAAGAATGGTAACGCGCCAAACGATAGTAAATTACCGGTTAAAAAATCCAATTTTCAAACGGAGATTAATGGTAAAAAGACCAATCTCTATGAAATGAAAAACAAGAATGGTATGAAAGTTGCCATTACAAATTACGGCGGCAGAATGGTTAGCCTGATGGTACCCGACCGTAATGGTAAATTTAATGATGTTATTAATGGCTACGACAGCATTCAGGGATATCTGAATCATAAAGATCAATTTTTTGGTGCGCTTATTGGCCGTTATGCCAACCGCATAGCCAAAGGAACTTTCACATTAGACGGTAAGACCTATCATTTGCCACTCAATAACGGTGTTAACAGTCTCCACGGTGGTAATAAAGGTTTTGATACCCGTGTCTGGGATGCCAAGCAATTGAATAATCAAAATCTTCTTCTCAGCTATGATTCTAAAGACGGTGAAGAAGGATACCCGGGGAATTTAAAAGTAGAGGCTCTATACACATTAACAGCTGATAATTCGGTACGTATTGAGTTTACAGCTATAACCGATAAACCGACGGTTGTCAATTTTACCAATCACAGTTATTTCAATTTGAATGGAGCCGGTAACGGCAAGATTTATAATCAGGTAATGATGATCAACGGTGATTCATTCACACCAATTGATTCTACTATGATACCAACCGGTAAAATCGAATCGGTTAAGGGCACCCCATTTGATTTCACAAAACCAACTCCGATCGGTAAATATATCAACGAAAATAACCAGCAATTAAAATATTCCCATGGCTATGATGATAACTGGGTTCTTAATAAACCAAAGCCGGGAACATTAACTTTGGCATGCCGGGTTTATGATCCACAAAACGGCAGGCAGTTAGAAGTTTATACGACGGAACCGGGGATCCAGTTTTACAGTGGTAATTTCCTGGATGGAAGTGTAAAAGGAAAAGGCGGCAAAGTATACAAGTATCGCACGGCTTATACACTGGAACCACAACATTATCCCGATTCACCAAATGAGCCGAAATTCCCATCCACTTTGCTCATGCCGCATCAGATATTTCACTCCATCATCATATATCATTTCTCAACGGAAAATAAGTGATTTATTGGCCCGCTTATTTACGTGGTTGAATCTATGGACCCCACCCAACAAGGGTGGCGTCCATCTATTTCGAAAAGAAGTATGAACAGGTGGCCATCGCTTCTAAATGTGGAACCCACCCCGGTATTATGCAGTGTACCGTCAGGTACGGAAAATGAAAGACTGTAAAAAGTTTAGAATCCGGATAACCGGAATTGGTGGGATCGGCTGAATTACTTTATAAGATTTTGTGAGCTGGACGGCTTTTAACGGGCTATACGCTTTTATGTAGTTTTAAAATAAGATTTTATTAAAAGATTTTGACATTGTGTACATAGTTAGAATCGCAGTTTAATATTTATTGAAGGTTTGTCTGTTTCAATAAATTCACAATATCCCTTTGTGCCTTTGTGCCTTTGTGTCTTTGTGCCTTACCCTATGCTCTATGCTCTCTAACAGGAATGACCAATTTCATAAGTGTACCGTGTGGTTTTGCCTGTTCCCAATTGATATCGGCGTTGATTGTGTTGGCACGGTGTATCATATTCATTAATCCATGTCCCCCTTTATCCTTTCGATCTTTCTGATGAAGTATGGTTTCTTCAAAATTGAATCCAATTCCATCATCCTGGAAGATAAATACAACCTCATCATTAAATTGCTCGATGTTCAACTCCAGTAAACTTGGATTTGCATGGTTTAATGCATTTGTTACCGCTTCCTGGAAAATTCTGAATATGGTAATTTTAGTAAATGAGTCAAGAGAAGTAATCTTTTCAGGTGATGTTACCCGTGATTTTACAGGTTTGTTTACAGCATCTACTTGTTTATTTAATAATGCCTCAAGTGACTCGATAAGCCCGAAGAATTCCAGGCTACCCGGTTTAAGATCGTCCATTATTTCCCGGATATCCTGTCCAATCTGTTCTAAATCAGGGAGTATCATTTTAAACTCGTTGGAGAAATCTTCCTGCAGGTTTTCCTGATCAGAAATATGTAAAAAATTACGAAGTATCTTCTGGATTTTCCGCATGGTAAAACTTAGAGAGCCGAGTATATGATCATGTAGTTCCCTGGCTATCCGTTCCCGTTCTTCCTCTACGCCGTGTGCAAATGCCTTTGCGACCGACGATTCGTGTTTCCTCCGCTCTTTTTCGAATTCAATCTCTTGTTCCTGGGCCATTAAACGAAGATTGTTTTCCCTTTCCCTGGCTTCAGACTCAGCTGCCAGTCTTTTTAATCGCTCCTGCTCAGCTTTAAGTCGTAATTGTTCCTTATCGGATTTTTCTATCTCTTTATTTCTTGCAACATCCGATTGCCAGCGTATAAATCCAAATAAAGCGAGAAATATGGTTACGGTATACATACCAAAAGCCCAATATGTCTTATAAATCGGTGTCGGTATGATAAAGGTGAATTCCGAGCCTTTGGTATTCCATACTTTATCATTATTACTTGCTATAACTTTAAAAGTATATTCACCGGGCGGCAGATTTGTATAATATGCATTACGTCGGCTTCCGGCATCAATCCAACTTTGATCAAAACCCTGCAGCTTATATTTAAATTTAACATGCGCTGCCGAGATCAGGCTGATAGCCGTATAATGAAAAACTATGCGATGATTACCGGCCGACAGGTCGATGTCTTCATGAGGTAATAATTGTTTACCATCAACATATAGCATCTCAATATGTACATGAGGTGGTAGCGTATTCTTTCTGAGATTATTCGGGTCAAGCATTGTTATGCCGCCCACTGTTGGAAACCATAATTTACCATCGGGTGACTGCCACCGGGCAGGATAATTGCCACCATTGCACTCTGTATTCTTCATTCCTTCGGCAACACCATATGTCGTAGCATTTATCCGATCTATTTTACCATCCGCAAAATCATTTAACTCTCTGAGTTTGATTTTAAAAACTCCTTTGTTACTACTGAACCAGAGATTATGGAAGTCATCCTCAGATATACTATAAATCACATTGTCCGGTAGTCCACTTTGAGTCGTAATATTAGTAAATTTCCCTTTTTTGTATCTACTCAATCCACCCCAAAAGGTTCCTATCCATATTGTACCTTTATTATCTTGATAAATGGATATAACATCATCAGATGGCAGACCAT
Source organism: Balneolales bacterium (assembly GCA_035267045.1). Taxonomy (GTDB): domain Bacteria; phylum Bacteroidota; class Rhodothermia; order Balneolales; family DATFMH01; genus DATFMH01. Next base: position 30,412 of record DATFMH010000103.1, on the reverse strand, counting down.
CAGAGGTATCAAAACTTTTAAATGAGCCATTGTAATATAAACTCAATCCATTTTTCGTGCCTATCCACAAATGATGATCATGATCCTCATATATTGTGCGAATATAATTACCGGATAAGCCATCTTTGGTTGTAAATTTCGTGATTTTCCCATTATTAATACGATCAAGCCCTTTGTTTGTACCAAGCCAAATATTGTGTTGATAATCTTCATTTATTGCCAGTACCTTGTTTCCGGACAAACCATTCCGATTTGTATACTGTTTGACAAGTCCATTATGCCATATATTAACTCCATGATAAGTTCCTATCCACATATTATGACTATTATCTTCAAATAATGATCGTACTACATTACCTGATAGACCGTTTGTTTTATCTATCACTTGTATTTTATGATCATGTAATATGTTTACACCACTGCCATTGGTACCAAGCCATACGTTATTATGAGAATCACCATATACGGTCCAGATGAAATTATTAGACAGGCCTTCGCGTGTGGTGTAAGTTGTAAATTTACCATCCCTGAGTTTATTTAACCCTCCGCCAAGCGTTCCAATCCATAAATCACCTTCTCTGTCTTCAAAAAGTGATCCTATTACGTCATTTGAAAGTCCACTGTTGGTAGTGAAGTGAGTAATTTTCCCCTTTACCATTCTATTTAGACCGCCTCCTTCGGTACCAACCCATTTAATACCTGCACGGTCGATTATAAATGATAAAATCGAATTACTTGTAAGCCCGTCTTTTTGGGTAATCGTTGTTACACGTCCTTTATTATAGATATCGAGTCCCCGGTTCTCGGTACCAATCCATATTTTATGATTATTATCTTCAAAGAGTGTGCGTATATGATTGGATCTCAACCCGTCTTTTTTTGAAAAAAAATGGAATTGACCTTTGTGGAGAATAAGGATTCCATGATCCTGGGTACCGAACCATAAATCGCCGTTATTACGATTAAGAATACAGTTAATAGTTTTTGCTTTAACTGAAGCTCCGGCACGTACAGGTGCGAAAGATCCATTCTTAAAACGAATGATACCACTACCATTGGTACCAAGCCATAACGTTTCGGTCGAGTCTTCCGTTATAGCTTTTATGGTGTTGTATGTTGTTGATGTATCCCGATTGAGATAACTTTTAAACGTACCATTTTTGAACGATATGAGTCCGGAACCCGCCGTACCTATCCATAATGTTTTATTATGTGATTCATACAGGGAATAGATATAGCCATTTTTGAAAACATTTGTATTTTTCTGGTCAAAATTATTGAAATCACTTCCGTCGAACTGACTCAAACCGTCATATGTACCGAGCCATAAATATCCATCCGAAGTTTGCAGGATACATGTTACGCTGTTTTGTAATAAGCCGTCATTTGTCTGCCAAATACTATGATCATATTGAGTAATGGCTTTCTCAGGATTTAAAGTTAAGGCTTGTTGTTGTTGAGCATGTACCTGGAAGGGGAATACAAAGTATATAAATAAAATACTGAATAGATACCTGCAATAGCTGTAACAGCTTTGAACACCAATATGATGATTTTTTTGAAACATGGCGTGAAATAATATTAATCAGGAGGTATAAATCCTATAAAACTCCGGTATCAGGTATTACGCGTTAAACACACGTGTGATTATACTTTCTGAAGGTAAGTAAACTTTATGTCTTCAGATAGTACTTTTTAAGAGAAAGCATTAGCTAATTAAGTATAAAGGCGCCGAATTACATACAACGCCTTTATCGCTTTTCGAAATTATGGAATCCAGGGATATTTACTAAAATCAGGCTTTCTTTTTTCGAGGAATGCGTTTTTACCTTCTTTGGCTTCTTCCGTCATATAAGCAAGACGCGTGGCTTCTCCCGCAAATACCTGTTGACCCGCCATGCCGTCATCAACCAGGTTAAAGGCAAACTTTAGCATGCGAATTGATGTCGGGCTCTTCTGAAGGATTTCCTGTGCCCATTCGAAAGCCGTCTCTTCCAGTTTCTCATGTTCCACCACATCATTAACCATTCCCATTTCAAAAGCTTCCTGTGCGGAATAATTTCGTCCCAGGAAGAAGATTTCACGTGCACGTTTTTGGCCGACTTGTCTTGCTAATAATGCGGATCCGTATCCACCGTCAAAACTGGTCACATCAGCATCGGTTTGCTTAAAAATAGCGTGTTCTTTACTGGCTAGTGTCAGGTCACAAACAACATGCAAGCTATGTCCGCCGCCAACAGCCCATCCGGGTACAACGGCAATAACCACTTTAGGCATAAAACGGATAAGGCGCTGTAATTCCAGAACATTCAGGCGAGGCATACCTTCTTCATCTTCATACCCGGCTTTCCCACGTATACGTTGATCACCTCCACTACAGAAAGCATAAACTCCATCTTTCGCCGGACCTTCACCTGTTAAAAGAACAACTCCAATTTTTGTATCCTCTTGTGCATCCTGGAACGCCTGATACATTTCAAATACCGTTTTAGGTCGAAATGCATTTCTAACTTCCGGCCTGTTTATGGCAACTCGGGCTACACCTCCGGATTTTTTATACGTTATATCTTCAAATTCCCTGACGGTTTTCCAATTCATAGTTATCCTATTTGTTTCATACTGATAAAAGTTTTGATGTGTTGAAGATACGAATCAGGATTATCTATATGAACCCGGTGATTACTATTACCGATAATATAGTGAGTACTATGATTGATATGTTCCAACATTTCCTTCCCAATGCGGCTAAACTTTGCGTCTTCAGCTCCGGATAGCAATAGTACAGGGCATTTTATTTTCTGAAGTTGATTCTTAACCGAAGGCATGGAAGCAGTGCCAAAACCTCTCAGGCTGTTGGCGAGTCCATGAGGTTTTTGGTTTTTCTGTATCTTTTTAAGGGACTGATTTCTTTCAGACGAATCTTCTGATTTGTTTTTAAATAATGGAGCATTATTCCAATCTTCAACAAATTGCCTGTAATTTTGTTCTATAGACTCTGCGCGCCGTTTGTCTTCTGCAAGGCGGCTTTTGATATCTTCCTCATCATCAATACCAAATGTCGTGCTTTCTAATATCAATCCCGATAAAAAATCAGAGTAATTGACAGCAAATTGAATAGCCAAACGCCCTCCCATACTGTAACCGTGCATAAAAAAAGGAGGGAGATTTAATTCGGCAAAAAGGGTCCGTAGGTCAGCAAGTTGTTCAAGAAAATTATAACGATCAGGATTTAACGGGGCATTTGTTGATCCGTGGCCGAGCAAATCAATTGTTATTGGATTACAAAATTGGGATAAAGGTTCGAGTAAATGATTAAACGAACGGGAATCACCCATAAATCCATGTAACATAACCAGGTATGGCTTCACAGGATCATCGGAAAAGATAGAATAATAGTAATCTTCTTCCCGGATTTTTATAAACATAATTGATCAAGTTAGAAAATATTATTTCAAGGAGTGATAATGAGAAAAATACTTAAACAGACAATATTAATTAGATCGAATTGACACCAGTCACACTTTTTGAATTTATAAAAAAAAACAAAAAAACACCTTCATTACTTAAACTTGATACAAATTATATTTAATTAGCAATATAGTAGAATAGTAAAAAGTTATTTACACAAGATCGGTTTAAATAAGTTATGCTCTAAAATTGTGTAATATTCGAATTTAAAAAAATGAGGTTTTAAAACATATTTTCTATACTATCTGCATGTACTTATTGAATGGTAAATTATTTCAAAAAAAACATATACTTGTTCAAAGTATATTAAAAATAAAACAGGTTGCATAACTAACGTTGATATTATTTGTGCCTTTTAGAAAAATCGTATGGTTTTAAAGAAAATAACAGAATGTAAAAAAATGTTAAATAGGATAAAGCATATAGATTTTAGTACGGGATATTGCGTTCTTATGCAATAGAAGATAAAGGACTCCTTTATCATAAAATGAAACACAAGGATTAAATATATGCGATCACTCAACAAAATTATTATGCTAATGTGCGTTCTGGCCATACCTATAGTAACATTTGGTCAGAGCTCAAATTTTAAAGCCCCAAGAGAGGCAGATACACTTCATAACCCTTTTACGGTAAATCAAACTTTTATCAAGTTAGGTGAGAAAACGTACAAAACAGATTGTACCTCATGCCATGGTAAAAGTGGCAAGGGAAATGGTCCTGCTGCAGTAGCATTGAATCCACGTCCGGCTAATCTTAAAGCCGATTATGTTCAGAAGAGCACAGAGGGTGCCCTTTTCTGGAAGATTTCTCATGGTAAAGGTTCAATGCCAGCATGGGGCAAAAGCTTAAAGCCTAAACAAATATGGGCTTTAGTCACCTACATTAAGAAAGACATGTAAGAATGCTTATCATCAAAAAGTGTAACTATTTAAAATTGACAACCTCGAGGAGGAAGAGTCGTATGAAGAAAAGTTATTTCATATTTGCAAGTATATCCCTTTTTGTATTGGGAACTTGTTTGTTTGCAGTAAATAGTGCTAAAGCACAATCAAGTACGTCAGGAGGACAAGTATTCAGTCCGGGAGAAACCAATTTTGCCATGTTAGGCGAATTTTCCTATGGAATGAACGTAACCAAACATAACACCTCATTTGTTGAACCCGACCTGGGCATTATGCCATTGTACCGTCAAGGAAATTTCTTCTTTGAAGCAGGTATTGGAGCATCATTCAGCCCGGATGGTCCTGAACTAGGTGTTGGCCCGATCAACGTAAGTTATATGCTGCCTAACGGCTGGTTAGTACGGGCGGGCCACTTCGATGCCCTGCCGTTTGGCCGTTTTCCCAGAACCTATGATCCGGGATGGATTAATCCCATGGCTACCGGACCCGCAGGTTTTGATGACATAGGCGGATATGACGATTTCGGCGTTCAGCTGCAAGGCTCCGGTTATCTTGGAAATATGCGTTTACGTACATTCATATCCGTTACGAATGGTCCCATGATATCAACCGACCAGGGATCAGTCGGAATGCTTACTTCCGGTTCGGTTTACGATAATAACAAAGCCAAAATGTTTGGCGGCAGGATGAGTTTGTCACCATTCCAGAACAGTAACTTCTCGGTTGGTTTGTCAGAATATTATACCGGAAATGTTGGTGATCCCGGTACACAATATAAAGGTTTGGCATCTAATATATTTGCTGTTGATTTCAACTGGGCACCTACAGTTACTTCTCTTAACGGATTCCTAAGATTAAGAGGTCAGATAAATGATGTACATGTTGATAATTCAACTAATAATGGGACAGTGTTAGGATTTAAAGATAACAGTTCTGCTTCTTACGGATTATTGGCTTATCAACCCAGTATGTCCTCGAATCCAATTCTGCAAAAGCTGATGTTCGGTTTTATGTATTCACATGTGAATACACCAAGTCAGGCAAATTGGGATTTAGCTTCTACAAGTCAATATGACATGGGAATTACCTATTGGTTCAACTGGAGAACAAATTTCAAAATAGATTATGACATCCAGGAGAACACGACCAACGCCCTGATGTTACAATTTGCAATGCAATTATAATATAAATGAGGTAAACAGCATTATGAAAAGTAGATCCAAATTCAAATTATTATCGTCGTTGGTTTCACTATTTATCGGCTCGTTATTGTTACTGAGTGCTTGTTCAACGACTAACAAAACAGTCGCTAATGAAAGTGGTGCCCAATTATGGTCACAGAAATGTCAATCATGCCACAACGCACCGCCACCGAACCAATTCAGTCCCCAACAATGGGACGTGGTTATATATCATATGAAGATTAAAGCCAATTTAACAAAACCCGAAATGGATAAAATTGTAACGTTTCTCAAACAACGTTAATGAAAGTTGATTGAAATAAAAGGGTACAGGCGGGTCATTAAATGATCCGCCTTTTTTTGTGTTTCCTGTTAAACAAATTACAATATTATCACATTGATAACGGCCGGGATATTATTTTACGTGAGCCTGAGATAGGATAATCAATCAGAAAAATTATATATGTTTATAAAAGATTGGTTATACGTCACATTAGAATGAATTATGAGGGTCATAATATTTCTCTGTCGTAGGTGGTCGATGGTCAGTCATCAAAATAATTGAGACTATGGTTCCCTAATTACTTTATCTCGAACTCACGTTATTTAAAAAGAATCGTTATTAGGAGATCGGCTTTAAATCATTTTGCATGAATTCATACCGGATAAAAATGTTAATCGATCCAAAAATCATGTCGTTGATTCATAGATTGATCCGGATCAGTGATGCATTCAAGCAGTTGCACACCTGTTTGCCGGGATAATTCCTTAAATGATGAGGCAAGATTAGAGGGGTATTGCACTCGTCGGTAACCGATATGATGAGCCTGGGCCAGATCTTTCACTGACACGTTTTGTGGTGTTTCAAAATAGGTACTGAAGTATTCTTTATGTTGATACACCGGCAGCATTCTGAAAATATTTCCACCTTTATTATTGAGGATAACTATGATTAAAGATCGATCGGGAGGTAATAATTTTCCGGATAATAAAGCATTGGAGTCGTGCAAGAAAGCAAGATCACCTATGAAAAGAACACCGTTCCTGTTACTCGCCACGGTAGCTCCAATTGCACTCGAAATGAGACCGTCAATGCCACTTGCACCGCGATTAACAAAATAAGAGTGTTTCCCTTCCAATGGTGAAGCAAATAAATCGAGATCCCTGGCCGGAAATGAATTAGACAGAAAAATATTTTTTGGACCGGTTAATGTTTTTCCAATGGTGTGATATACAATGCCGTCAGTAAGGATATCGGTGTTTGATAGAATTTTATCGCGGTATACAAAAAAGTTATCCCGGTTATCCTGCCATTTCTTCAACCAATCTTCAGAAACTTCAATAGTGAGGTTCTCTAACGTAAAATTGACAGGATGTTCATTTATGCGATAATTAACGGATAAGGTTGCATCTTGCCACTCAGCATTGGTTGTAAATGAAATATGGTATACTTCTTTATGATGGTTCAGATATAATTCAAGACCTTTACTTACAGGCTGATCACCAAAACGTAAGATAAGATCAGGTTCCAGATCATTGCAGATTTCCCTGCTGCGTAAAAAAGAATCAAATCCAACGACCAGGTTATCAGGTTTTATATGGGATATTAATTGCGAAGAAGATTCCGCAAGCAGAGGTATTGAAAAGGTTTCGCTTAGTTGAACGGCTAAACGATAATATTGTGTGGGAGCGGAAGGCCCCGCAATTATGACCGGATGTTTACTTTCTGAAATGATCCGGGTTATCTCTTCTGGAAATGCTGTTTTTAAATGATCTAAGGACCCGGATAGCGTTTTAGGTTGTATCCCCGATTTTATTTTCTCTTTTAAAGACTCAATGGTGCTTTCCAAATAATCAGCAGTGGGTTCCAAAGGCTTTCGGAATGCAAAATTCAAGTGAACCGGCCCGTATTCATCTCTACTCATATTATAGGCCTGAGTTGCCAATAAGCGCAGTCTGTCTACATCTGAGGATCCTAATTGTGGTTCACCAACCTCAAAAAACAATAGAGGGTAGTCGCCGTACATCTTTATTTGATCAATGGCCTGAGAGGCCCCGATTGAGCGCAGATGAGGCGGCCGGTCAGCCGTAAGAACGATGAGCGGAATACCTGACATTTTAGCTTCAATAACAGCGGGGTAGTAATTAGCTGCTGCGGTACCCGAGGTACAGATCAACGCGGCCGGTCTTCCGGTTGCTTTACCGATGCCAAGTGCTAAAAATCCGGCTGAGCGTTCATCAAGAACGACATGTTTTTTGATACGGGGATGAACGGCAGCGGCAAGCGTTAAAGGCGTAGAGCGTGAACCGGGTGATATTACAATGTGCTCAAGACCATTGGCAGCCAGTTCATTTATAAACTCCAGTGCCCATTGGAATGTATTGTTACCATCATCAATTGACTTATGCATTTTTAACAGCTGATAACATTGGTATTAACTTGAGATTTGTTTCTTCCCATTCCATATGGGGTTTGGAATCTGCAACGATTCCACAACCGGCATAAAAACGAGCTATATTACTTTGAATAAGCCCACTTCTTATTCCAACGCAAAATTCGCCACGTCCGTTGGGATTATACCACCCCACGGGTCCGGCATACCAACCGCGATCAAAATTTTCCAGTTTCTTAATCCACGGAAGGGCATTATCACGAGGCGCTCCTCCAACAGCCGGTGTAGGATGTAATTGCTCTAAGATGGCCAGGGGATCAACTTTTGTATTCATCCAGGCCGTTATTGGAGTATACAGATGTTGAACATTAACAAATTTCTTTATAACCGGGATTTCCGGGTAGTCGATCTGTTCAGTAAACTGTTTGAGGTGATCTTCAATGGCTTTAACAACATATTGATGCTCTTCCCGGTTTTTAGCACTTTTTAAAAGTTTTTCAGCAAGATTTGCATCTTCATCAGAAGATGTCCCTCTGGAGATACTGCCTGCTAACCCTTCTGCTAATACAAAATTTGCCTGGAATGATGCCAAACGTTCAGGAGAGCATCCCATAAAAGCCGAATCATTATTGTACTGTAATAGGAAGCAATAGCTTGTTTCGTACTGTTCACTCAACTGGTGTAACAACCGGGTGGGAGAGATAGGCCTGTCGGCTTTGACTTCTATTTCCCGTGCGAGGACGATTTTTTCGAATTCTTTGTTTGATATAAGATCCGTTGCTTTATTAACACTGTCTTTCCAATGTTGATAAGCATCAGGTTTTTCAACAACTTCGTATGAAATTTTGTTATGGGAGGCGTCAGACGAAGTCGGGTTAATCATTTTCTCACTTATTTCATCCAGTTTGCCTCTTAATGTACTATAGACCGATTCATACGTTTCTTCCGGAGATATTTGGATCGTCAGGGTAAGAATATTCTTATTCTTGTGTTGTATATACAACCATTCGGGGACAATAAAATTAGCCGATCCGAAATCCTGCCAGTTTTTTGATTCCATATCATCGAAAAATGAAAACCCACCAAGGAAATTTATCCCGGCAAGGGTATGATCACAAGCCTTATAAACAAGCGTCTTCTTTATTATATCTTTGCTTTGGTCAGCAATATCTTTGAACCGATTATCTCCTGACCCTTTAAAATGAATAACGCTTCCTGCACCCGATAAAGAAAGTTGTAGATCTTTTCTTTCCCAATAATATCTGAAGCTATCGTCAATGGTAAGTATTTCGAGTAATGTTAGCGGATCAATTTTTTCAAATGGGAATGAGAATACCAAATAAATTGATTGGTCCTCTTGTGATGCTTTATGTATTCCGGAAGCAATGAAATCTTTAAGCGAGTTTTTTTCAAGTTGATTTTCAACACTCTCCTGAATGGTATTGACTAAATTAGATGGTAAGTCCAGCATCCTTAAATACTTATTTCTTTTTAGGAATTACGAAGAAAAATGATGGAATGATTATGAACGAATTGTCGTATAAAAAAATCTTTAAATGTTTGATAATATATCATTTTAATAATGTATTGGTTCTACATCCTCATATAAAACATTTGGGGAAATCTTAGCTAATTTTTTTTCCAAATATAAACTTAAATATAAATTTAATATGACTGATTCGCTAATCTAATTACGGGCCACACTTTTTTATAAAATCCTAATAAAACAATAATTAAAAATTTGGGTTTATTTTTAATTAGAAAAACACGATAATAACTACTAATTTAATAAAGGAAGCGCTTTTCCAGGCAATGAGGGGCGGTTCAAAACATAAAAACAGGTACATAAAACTGAAAAAAGTACAACAATTCTAAAATTATTATCTAACACCACAAAAAAATAACGTACTTACTATGGTGGAATTAAAAGCTTTTGATTTTAAGAATGTTCAAACCCATTTCAAGTGGAATAATGACGAAGAGCTTAACTTTTACGATTCAGATTATCCCCATCAGGTAGAAAGTTTTGAATCATTTCTGCATCGTGTAAAGAACGAGGTCAGAGAAAATCCTTCAACTGAGTTACTTGAAATTCATTCCGACAATAATGAATTGATCGGTGTTATCGATATTCATGATATCGATCAATATAATTTACGGTGTACACTTGAATGTACAATAGGTAATAAGATGTATTGGAGGCAGGGTTATGGTAGAGAGGCTATGGTGAAATCTCTCAATTATTGCTTTGAAACGTTAAAAATGAATAAAGTCATAACCGCTGCGTTTGATTTCAATGAACCGTGGATCAGTTTGGTTGAGAAAATAGGTTTTAAAAAAGAAGGGGTATTACGCCAGCATACTTTCAAGAAAGATAGATTTCATGACAAGTTATTATTCGGGATGATTCGAAGCGAATATAATGAGGTAATGAAAGCTAATTACGAAAAACAAGCGATGATATCCTGATCAGAATCGATACTTCTCCGGTTAGAAATTAACGGGCATCATCTTCTTGACCCGCATTATAGGGGTTCACTATGCCATAATCTTCAGGATTATAGTCTGCCAATTTGAAAAAATGGTTCCAGGCTTCTTCACTGTTTCCATTTTGATCAACCCAGTTAATATGGCTTTGTTTAATTAGTCCGACAATTCGTTTTGCGTAAATTAAACGGTCTTCCTGATCCTCAATACGAGGTAGTGCAGCTATCATTAAGTCCAGGTTGTAGCCGCAATCATAGTCTTTTGGTTTTTTTTGATTAATAAACATAGGGTTTTGATTCTTTTTAGGATTTTAATACCGGGTGTAATACATGATGATACGCATTAACCGGGAAATCAGTATAATAAAATCTTCTAAATATTCTTAATGGATAATGTTATTTGGTTGTTCATGTTGTTTACTATAAACTACCGTAATGGTTAGCTGCAAAGATAAGTGTTTTTTAAAGAATTTCCAGAGTTAAGTGCGATTACGGGGATAAATATCGTTATAAAATACCCAACTGAATTATTGGTTAATAGTATATGGAAAGTAATAATTCAATATAATAGTATGGCACCATAATATGGTTATTATTTAGTATATTCCCTTCCAAAATTTCTGAATTTTCAATCAGATAACAGCAGTTTTTAAGTATATTGTTAAATGGACTGGTGATCAAGTAAAAATTAATACAGATAAATTATGTGGTTTAATTCAATTATAGAAACTATTGGTAACACCCCTCTTGTAAAACTGGGCAACATAACAGAAAGTAATTCTGTAACTATGTTAGCTAAAGTTGAATATTTTAATCCCGGTCAAAGCGTAAAAGATAGAATTGCATTGAAAATGATCGAAGATGCTGAACGTGAAGGCAAACTAAAACCGGGATCAACAATAATTGAGGGTACCTCGGGAAATACGGGTATGGGACTCGCCCTTGCAGCAGCAATTAAAGGGTATAATTGCATATTTACTACTACCGATAAACAAAGTATGGAGAAGGTTAACATGCTCAGGGCGCTTGGAAGTGAAGTAAAAGTATGTCCGACCAATGTTGAGCCGGATGATCCGAGAAGTTATTATTCGGTTGCCAAACGATTGAATGAAGAGATTCCGAATTCATGGTATCCCAATCAGTATGATAATCCCAGTAACTCGCAAGCCCATTATGAAACAACCGGCCCTGAAATATGGGAACAGACAGATGGAAAAATAACGCATTTTGTTGCCGGGATGGGAACAGGGGGGACCATATCAGGTACAGCACGTTATTTGAAAGAAAAGAATCCCGATATAAAAATAATTGGTATAGACCCGGTTGGATCTGTTTATAAATCCTATCATAAGACCCGGAAGTTTGATAAAAGATATATAGCTCCATATCTGACCGAAGGTATCGGAGAGGATATTATTCCCCAAAATATGGATTTTGATCTGATTGACGAGGTAATTCAATGTTCCGATAAAGATGCATTTCTGACTACACGGGCTCTCGCCCGCCGCGAAGGGTTGTTTGTCGGAGGTTCCTGTGGATCAGCCGTTTGGGGTGCTATCGAATATGCAAAAAAATATGACCTGACAGACAACGATCTGATGGTAGTTCTTTTACCTGATAGCGGAACACGTTATGTATCAAAGATTTATAATGATGAATGGATGGTTAATAATGGATTCATGGATGAATCGACAAGTTTAACTGCCATAGACATATTGAAGATGAAAGACGCCGGAATTCGTCCGCTTATAAGTGTTAAAGCTGATGATTCATTAGGCAAAGCTATAAGTGTTATGAGTGATGAGGATATTTCACAGTTACCGGTATTAGAGGGTGATAAAGTTATCGGAAGCCTCTATGAAACACAGATTCTTAATCATCTTGTGGATGATTCTTCAGCCAAAGAACGTAAGGTGACGGAAGTAATGGGAAAAGCATTTCCAGTTGTTTCTTCCGATATTCGTTTGGCCCAAATCAGTAAAATGATGGATAAAAATAATCCGGCTGTTTTGGTGAAGCTTGAAAATAATAGTATGCAGATACTAACCAGAAGCGACTTGATAAATGCAATTTCAAATACAAAAGAAAAGGAATCCTAAAGGAGAGAAAGAATGCAAGAACAACAGGATGACAATCAAATAGATATTGAGTTAACCGAAGATGAAGCTACAGGTACCTATGCAAACCTGGTTATGATTACTCATTCGCCATCAGAATTTATACTGGATTTTATTTCGATGATGCCGGGAGTACCTAAAGCAAAAGTTGTTAAAAGAATGATTTTGACACCTGATCATGCCAAACGCCTCGTTAGTGCGCTTGGTGATAATATTAAACGGTATGAAGAACAATTCGGTGAAATCGAAATAGAAAATAAACCTGATTTAAATATGTCTTACCGCGGACCTATTCCGGAAGCCTGATCCGGTGTTTTTTTGTAATTTATATAAAAAGAGGTTGGTATTGCATCAACCTTTTTTTATGTGACGCCGGCTTACTTTTTGGCATTAATAAATAGTACAACACCAATGATAAAAAAGAATAGGTGTGGAGTTATGGCTGCCAAAAGAGGAGTAATTTCCCCTTTAGCTCCGAAGGGCTCCATGAGCTTCATAAATACCAGGTATATGAAGCTGAATGTCAGGCCATATGCAATATGTACACCCCTGCCACCACGCCTTCGTTCAGCTGCAATAGACAATCCGATTAAGATGACTACAATGATTGAAAATGGGTAGGTGAGTTTATTGTAAAATTGTACCCTCGGCAGATCAATATCCCCGGCACCACTTCGTTCAAGTGTTTTGATATACGTGATGATTTCCGGATAGGTCATTTGATAAACATCTGTTGTGCTGCGCGCCAAATCCTGCGGATAGATGTTAATGGTAGTATCTCTTCGGTTAAAATGAGACGAAGTATATCCCTTATCATGGTATACACGCCGGTCGCCGTTGACCATTAACCAATCATTCTTTTTTTCCTGCCACTGCATTCGAATGAGATCGAGTGTTTCCACAACCTGATCATCTTTAAATTTGAAGAAACGAACCCGATACGCCACTTTCTCTTTAGGATCGAAATAATTAATCATCATAATGTTATTTTTCGACTCCTGACGAAATATGACACTTTTATCGATCCTTTGAGATGATTTATTAAGATACTTGTGTTCAAAAGCCATGCGCTTGGCGTTCGATTTGGGTACAACAAACCCATCTAAATAGCTGATGATACCGAGAACGACGATACCGAAGAGCATGTATGGTATTAACAGGCGATATAAACTGACACCAGCTGCCTTTAATGCGACAATCTCAAGTCTGTCGGCCATTTGTCCGGTAACCAGCAGACAGGCAATGAATACAGCAACTGGAGTAACCAGTCGTACTATTTCCGGAATATAATTTCCATAGTAAACGGTTACAACCTGTTCTATCGTGGCACCGTGATCTGTAAATTCATCGCTGTTTTGGGAAAAATCGATGACCACAAATACGAAAATCAGGACTACCAGTACAAAAACGGTTATCATTAATAACCGGGATATAATATATCGATCTATTTTATGTAACAATATCCTATCTTACTTTCAATGTCTGAATAAGCGTTCTTTTTGAATTTTAATAAGAAGTATTATCCCGAGGATTCCCAGGACAATATTACCGAACCACATGGATGTAAACGGGGAAATATACATACGGTCTGCCAGTTTTTCCCCTTGTATTAAACTCAACCAATAAAAAGTAAATGTTACAGCACTTATCAAGGCTGCATACCCAAGATTTCCTTTCCTGGTTAGCAAACCCAAAGGCGCACCGATAAGTACAAATATAATGCATCCGAATGGAATTGAAAGTTTCTTATGCACTTCGACCATATATTCGGCTCTCCGTCTTTCCCGCCATTGTAAATTTACCCCAAGGTTTTCAAAATTAATCAGGTTTTGTCGTAATTGTTGAACACTTTGAATCGCTATATCCTGCTGATCTTTAAGATTCTTCGCATTATTTAATACCACAAATTTACTTTTTTCTGGTTTTGCTAACTTAGTTGAATCAATTTTGCCATTATTTGGATGATAATCCCGGTATTGACTGGCGGAGCGGCCCTCCGATTTCTTATAATTTAACTTCAGCAGGGAATTGTTTTTGTCATATCTTTGTCTGGCGTTCGTGATTTGATGCTTCAGGGTATCGACAACTGCCATCATAGCTTGTGCACTCATAGTCCGGTCATCGCGGCTGTAACGGTCCGGATTGGATCTGGAAAATGCGAGATCAGATAAATCGAAACTAATTCGGTATTTGTGAAAAGTAGTGGCATCCACCAGTTTTTTATCATTAACCTGTGTTGGGAGATACCGAAGAACATTTCCATCGAATAAATAGAGTGTGAGTGTTTCCTGATCTTTTTCACTTTTAAGATATCCCCGGGTCGCCTTAATGACGGCAAAGTCATGACTCTTATTCTGATCCTGGAAAAGCGTAACATTATACAGGGAATCCGTTTCGGAGTTAATTTTCTTAACCAGGAAAGTATATCCGCTGATTCCGTCATAAAACGTATTAGGTTTGAGATCGAAACCGGGTTTTTTCATGCGAATGTCTATGAACAGCGAACGGGCTCTGTAATTAGCCTCAGGCAATACATAATTTGAGAACCATGCCAATGCCAGGCTTAATAGTATTGAAAGGTATATCAGCGGAATAATAATTTTTAGCGGACTCACACCGCCGGCTTTTAGGGCTGTGAGCTCATTAAGTTCCGAAAAACGTCCGAACGCCATCAAAGTAGATACAAGAACGGCCATTGGAACAGCTAATACCACCATATAGGCAAGATTTGAAAAAATAAGATCCAATACGATAGATGTCGGTATCCCTTTGCCAACCAGTTTATCAATATACAGCATCAAAAACTGCATCAACAACAGGAACATGATAGTAAGAAACGTAAATATAAAAGGACCAATATGATGTTTGATCAGGTCTCTTTGTATAGCTGTTGGATATAATCGCATATTAATTGTTAAATATTTTCTTGCTGCACAATAAATTTACTGCTATCATGAATACCATTCATTATGTTACATTGGTGTTATTAGGAGATTATTGATATTTTTTAGTCTTTAAAGTTTAATTATTTATTTAAAAACAGTATAATCGTTTTTTAACAGAATTACCCAAATAAGAGATTTCGTAATTCCTTTAAATATCATAAAAGGAGCGCCTATAACCTGATTGTTAACGAAGTTGCCCTGAATCAATAAATTATTAATGATTCAAAGTAAATTAGTCACCGTAGAAAAAGTATATTGTATTCTAAGTGCGGCTCGTAAATAATAAAAAATTAGTAACATCAGGTGTTATTCTGGCGTGGGGCTTGTTTTGCTTAATTCCTTCTGTTTTAATAGCGCAGCCTTTCAGAAGCGGTTATGAACTTAAGGCTCATAATGTAATTCAACATGCACCCATTTCTGCTTTGGCTGATAGTTCCGTCAAAGCAGATAGCATTCGTCTGCCGGAACCACAATGGCAAGGCATGGTTTCTCCTTTCCCGGGTAAACGTTCTGGATTAATACAACTCCGGATTCCGGAAGATAATATCGTTGTTCAACGTGATTCGAGTGGTAATTATGTTGTTCAAAGGGAAATATTGGGCATACCCGCTTCAATACCGAGAAGATATAGTTTTGATCAATACAAAGCGTTAAGCCTGAAAGATAAGCTGCATCAAAACTGGGTCAATATTGTCAATGAATCCAATTTAAAAAGGGATATTCATCAGGGCCTGCTCGATTTCAAGATTAATATCCCCGGTGGTAAGAAATCGGCTTTCACAACCATATTTGGTAAACCCGAAGTGAATTTGCGAGTAACGGGTACGGCCAACATGAATGTCGGAGCTTCCATCCAGAAAACGGCGGACCCATCTTTGCCGCCGAGTCAGCAGAAACGGGTCGATCCTACCTTTAATCAAAATCTGAAGCTGAACATTAAAGGTACCATTGGAGATAAACTCAATATTATGACCGACTGGGATACGGAGCGGCCTTTCGATTACCAGAACCGCCTGAAAATTTTATACCAGGGGTATGATGATGAGATTCTTAAATCGATTGAACTGGGTAATGTTTCCATGGAAACCGGTAACTCATTGATTCGGGGGGGTAACGCACTTTTTGGATTAAAATCGGTGGCCAAAATGGGACCCTTAAAGATTACATCTGTATTATCACAGCAACAAGGTAAGAATAATTCTCAAACTATCACCGGTGGGTCACAGGAACAATCGATAGATATTCGTCCGGCCGATTATGAAAACAGCCGTGATTTTTATCTCGATTTTTATGCATGGAATCATTTTGAGGAGGCGGTCGCTAACCCACAGACGACGATTAGTCTTTTTAATTTCTCTAATATCAGAATTTACAAATTGGATATAGGAAATGAGAATGTTACCAATCCGCAAACGGGTGTTGCCATAGCCGGACTGGGAGCCCGTAAAAGTGGAGATACGTATCAACCACCCGATCAACGCTATGATAATTTTGATGATAATATTCTTAATCAGGTCAGAAATTCCAAAATTGATACTATTGACGTGGCCAACCTGGCTAAACGTTTGGGTTTAAAAAATGACCGGGATATTGTTAAGGGTACGTGGATTGAGCTGCAACCGGGTAAGGATTATACTATGAATCAGGGACTCGGCCTTGTATTTCTTAAAACTTCACTTCTTCCCAATGAAGCTCTTGCTGTGGCTTATGATTACTCCGCAAGTGGGGAACAACATTCTGTTGGAGATGTTCAGAGCCTGGGGCCAAGTACCGTACAAATCCTTCAATTGGTGCGTCAGCCCAACCAAACCAGTGACTATACAACCTGGCCACTGACCATGCGTAATGTATATGCACTGGGTCCAACAAATCTTACGCAGGATGGTCTTGATGTAGGTGTCTATTACACCGGTACAAATACGGATTCCCAGACGTTGCCTAATTTCAACACAACGCTGCTTACCGACCTGGGGCTCGACCGGGTCAATCAGGATGGTCAGACTGTTCCTGATAACCAGATTGATTTTATTCCACCAATCATGGATGCCGTCAATGGCAAAATCATTTTCCCATACCGGCAACCATTTGGTTCGCATATTGTTAACCTGATCAATAATAATAAATCTGTCCCGAATAAGCAGGATGCTATTAATAACCTGGCATTTACCAGTTTATATAGTGAACCGCAAGAGATAGCTAACCAGGAATCACAGAATAATATTTATGAGATAAAGGGTAAGGCAAAAGGTGGAGCTTCTGATACTTATAACCTGGGGGTTGCCCTGGTTGAAGGTTCCGTTAAAGTGTTTTCTAATGGTGTACAGTTAACAGAAGGGGTTGATTATACGGTTGATTATTCTATTGGGAATATCATCATTACCAATAAAAAATATCTTGCTCCCGGCCAGCAGATCAAAATAGAATATGAGAGTAACCAGATACTTCAGATTCAGCAGACATCCTTTACCGGTGTCCGTGCCCAATATGATTTATCAAATAATATTGAGTTCGGTGGTACTTTTTTCAAATTGAAAGACAAACCCCTTACGGATAAAATCCGGATAGGAGACGAACCGATCAATAATTCGGTTTTGGGTTTAGATGCAAAGGCTAAATTCGATGCCCCGTGGCTGACCAGGGTTGTTGATCATATACCGTTGCTTCAAACGAAAGCCCCATCGAGTATTTCATTTAGCGGTGAATGGGCACAATTACGTCCGGGTGTAGCGCAAACAAATGCCGTTCAAAGTGCAATACGAAAAGGGGAGTTGAAGCCTGATGAGAAAAAAGGGTTATCCTTTATTGATGACTTTGAAGGTTCTAAAACAAGTTTCAGTTTTCTAAATCCCGGTCATTGGCATCTTGCAGCTGCTCCCGCTGCCGTTCCCGGATATGATCTGGATATGAATCATCCAAGCGAATCGTTGGAAGATAAGATTAACAGATCTGACCTGAGAGCCCAGTTTTCATGGTATATGCTTCCGATCAATATATCAAGCCTGCTGGGTATACAACGGGGTAGGGCAACGGCTAAAGTTAAAGTGACTGACGTTTTTCCGCAGCGACAGACATTGCCGCAGCAAAATACGATTCAACCCCTGGATATTTATTATAATCCGACAAAGAGAGGGCCCTACAACTATAATCCCGCCTTGAAGAATATATTAGATAACGAACCCCAAAAAATGTGGGGAGGGATTACGGCTGCTTTACCCAACGGATTGGAGAATCTGACGCTGAATAACATCGAATTTGTAGAATTCTGGGTGCAGCCTGTGCTTCCTAAAGAATACCGTAAAGACGGTAATAATCAACCTAATAATGTAGTACAGGATTATGACGGTAAAATATTTTTAGATGTCGGTACGGTATCTGAGGATGTGATACCTAACTTTACATCTAATAATGAGGATGCCCTGTCACAATTGGGATCCAGCGGCCTGGTAATCGGACAATCTGACCGATCCTATGTTCTCAATGCACAGGCAACCTACGATGGTCAATTTTCTACGAAAAGTCTGAAACAGGAAGATGTTGGGTTAGATGGTGTTCCGGATAAGGGTGGATACGGTGGTGTCAAAAATGAGCAAACGCTATTTGCCGACTGGTTGAATAAAATGAAGGCGGAGTTCGGCATAAATTCACCAACCTATAAGAAGATGGCTGCCGATCCTTCTGACGATGATTATGATTATTTTGCGGAACAAAAATTACGCCAGGAATATGGCACATCAAGTATTCAGCCTTATTTCTACAGAATGTATGGTTATTATGAAGGTAACTCTGAACCGCCTTCCGGTGACAAACGTGCTATTACCAATCGTCCTGATGCCGAGGGCCTGAAAATACCCAGTGTCCCGAACTATCGCGATTCATATTACGAATATCAAATTAATATGAACCCGGCAAATAAATCTTCATTGAAAACCGGCAATGATTATATCGTGGATAAAGTTGAAGATGGCAGCCATCCCGGCGATTACTGGTATCAGGTGCGTATCCCGTTAAGCGATTTCAAAAGAGCTATAGGTGATATAAAAGATTTACAGAATGTGTCGCATATTCGCATTTGGATGACGGGGTATAAGAAACCATTTACACTTCGTTTTGCCAAATTCGAATTAGTAGGTAGCCAATGGAGAAAAGCTCAAAAAGTTGGTGACCAGGCATCGACGAATACTTCATTTCAGGTATCTACCGTAAATATTGAAGAAAATTCGACTCGTTCACCGATACCATATCGCCAGCCGCCCGGTTCCATTCGTCCGATAAACAGAACCCAGCAGGGAAATATTCTGGCTAACGAGCAATCTTTGTCATTGAAAGTGAATGATTTACGACAGGGCGATATGCGAATGATACGCCGAAATTATCCCGGTGGACTCAACCTGTTGAATTATTCTCATCTCCGGATGTTTGTGCATGGTGAGGGGTATAAACAACGTAATAATCTGGAGCTTGTTATGCGTTTCGGCCGTGATTTACAGAACGATTATTACGAGTACCGGCAACCGATAACTCCCACTGATTCAACACTTTTTGCCGGTAAAATAAGCACCCATTCACAGGAAGAACTTGACCGGCAGGCAAATGAAGTATGGTTACCTGATCAAAATAGTGTGAATCTCGTCTTATCAGCGTTAAATCAATTAAAGCAGTTACGGAACCAGGAAAATGGTGATTTAAGTACTCTATTCCAGGATTCAACACTTGCCGAAGAGTTAGGGGCCCCAAAAGGTACGGTCATTGGTGTGAAGGGGAATCCATCGCTGGATAAAATTACGGAAATAGGCATAGGTATTAAGAATCCGTCAAACCTTGCACCTGATGGAAATATGATTCCCTCAAATAAAGGCGTTCCTTCTCTTGATGCCACATTATGGGTCGATGAGCTGCGGGTATCGGGGTATAATAATAAAAAAGGATGGGCCGCTGATGCCAATATGCATATGAAGATGGCCGATTTTGCACAGGTTGATGCCAGTTATAATCGTTCTACCGATGGATTTGGATCCCTGGATTCTCATTTGAGTCAACGGCAGTTTGCAGATAAGTCACAGTATAATGTGAATACGACAGTCAACCTGAATAAATTAATACCTGACCGTTATGGTTGGAATTTCCCGGTTTCATTTTCCGCCAGACGCAGTGTTAGTACTCCCCGTTATTTACCCCAGGAAGGGGATATTCGGCTAAGTGATTTTAAAAATGCGGTAAAACGGAGAAATATATCTCAAAGTGAAAAAGACCAGCTGATACAGCAGAAAATAACTGAGAGCCAGAATTATAACCAGAGTTATTCCATAAATGTATCCAATATTTCCAAAAAGTATTCGAAATCGAAAGTAGCTAAGTCGACACTCGATCACACTACGCTGAATTATGTCTATAATGCCGGAAATAGCCATGATCCGTCTACATTATTCAACGATTACTGGAATTATAATACAGGTATACGTTATAGTTATAATTTCAATAAAGTCGGTTTGGTCAGGCCGTTCGGCTTTATGCAAAATGTTCCCATACTAAATGTTTTATCCGGCCTGAGATTTGGATATATGCCTTCTTCCGTTTCTGCTTCTGCAGGTTTAAAACGTAATTATCAGGAATCCAGACAACGATCTTTTGGCGGAGGTCCGCAACCTCCAAAACAGACGCATGACTTTGATTACAGTTCTCAATTCGGGTTGTCGTATAACTTCATGCCATCGATTCCAATATCATTCTCAACCTCCACGAATTTTAAATTAACAGATATTGCAACGAGGCCTGATCCGACCGACTCGACACGTTTTATTCCGAAGTCGACTTTTGATGTGTTGAAAAGTATCGTGACGGATAAGAATATGAAACCAAGGCGAACATCTTATAACGAAAAATACTCAACAAGTTGGAGGCCGAGATTAAACAAAACAAAATTGTTGAATTGGATGAGTTATTCTGCTTCCTATAGTGGTGGGTTTACATGGCAGAATTCGCCCAAAGGTTCAGGTCTGGGCGCTGATATCAATAATAATTTAAGCCTGGATCAATCCATGGGATTGAAAACCAGTGATCTCCTGATGAAAATACCTTTATACAGGAACCTAAAGGAGGCCGACCGGCAGGCAACACAAAAAAGGAAAGAAGAGAAAGCAAGACAAAAAGCAGAGGAAAAGCGACGCGAAAAAGAGCAGCAAAACGGCAACTCAAAAAGCGAGGGAGTCCGTAAAAACGAAGATAATGAGAAGGGTAATCTTTTTGATGATGTGAAGTTTTATGGACGAAAGTTACTGCTTTCAGTGTTTAGCATGCAATCTATCGATATATCCTATAATCACAATGGTAGTGCCGCACAAAGAGGTTATAATGGCGGATCACAATTTTTTCAAATGTTTAACAGTCCGGGAAGTGGAAATTTTTCACCACCTATGTCTTATCGCTTAGGTATCACAGATCAATTAGATAATATTATTCAGAATCCCTATTCAGATCAGGTTTTAACCTTGAGTGTCAATCGAACGGCAAGCGACCAGGTTACAATCCGGACGAGGCTGAATCCATTTCCAAATTTTACCATAGATTTAAATTGGACAACAAATTGGAATAGTAACAGGAATCAGAATTTTAATCTACAACCCGGATCCATTGAGAAAACAGGTTTGTTAAGGAATCAATCAGGAAATATAGGATCATCCGTATGGGCTTTTGGTAAAGGGTATCAAAATTTATTAAGCAGCCAGATAAAAACGGCAGAAGCAGATATAAATCCAAACAATCCTAATCTGATAAGTGATAAAACAGGAAATCAGGATGGAAGAACGGTTTTGAGTCCCGGAAGTCTAACAGAAGATTTCAGGAAAGCTTATCTGGGGGCAAATGCCGGATCGGTTGGTAAACTTGGTTTTACCCCTATACCTAAACCGAATTGGTCTGTTCGATGGTCAGGTTTGGAAAATAAGATTCCAATTATCGGAAAATATGCTTCTCATATTTCGCTGACTCATCAGTATCAGGGCACTTATCAAATAGGATGGAACTTTTTTAATGATGCCGGATCAATTGTAGACGGTAACCTGGGTAATTATACTGTACAAAGTATCAGAGATCCATATGAAGCGACAGCCGTTAATATTACCAAAAAATTCACTCCTGTTGTCGGACTTAATATTACGTGGAAAAATAATGTAGGGACGAACCTGGAATATGATTACAGCAAAATCACAAGCCTTAGTTTTACCGGTCCAACGGTAGAGGACCGGATTTCCAAAGGGTTCAAATTAACAATGAACTATACAAAACGTGGATTTCGGTTACCATTTCTGTTTAAAAGATTAAAAAATACGATGGATCTGAGTTTTACCCTGAACTATCTGGAAGATATTACGATACCTTATAAACTCGGTATCGATTTATCTCGTGCATTGGAGGGCGGTGAATTGCTTAATAATAATACGGATATTCGTGGAGATGCCCGGCTTCAGGCCTCTACCATAATCGGGTACCAGTTTTCGTCCACACTCAAAGCCAACTTTGAATATTCTTACAGGCATACCATGCCGAAATCATCCCAGTCGTTTGAAATGACTGATCAGGAAATCAAGTTTAATATTATCGTTTCCATTAAGTCGAATTGATAAAAGAGGCTTAGGGGATTAAGGTGTTAGAGTTGATAAGCTTTCAGCGATCAGCTATATACAATTAGCATTGAACTATAAGCAGCGACCAATGAGTAGAAACGCCGGGAACATGTCCAACTTCTCCTTTGTGAGAGACGGAAGAGGGGCTTACGTGATTTAATATTGGTGCGTATAATCAGGTTTTATTCATCGACCGTTGACAACGCTTTTAGCAATGCAACGAAGGGGGTTATTTCGTCCCAAAGGTCACGTGATGACAGTCTGAGCTTTTTTGTGAGTTGTTTGAAGTAGGTGATTGGTTGTTCCGGAATCCGGCATTATTTATTACATCCTACTCCGTGCCCTCAGTAGTAATTAAAATGTGTGTCCTCCTCGTTCTATTAAACGGATCGTTTTTCAATGATCAAGTATCCAATTCCGGTGAAAGTAAGAAATAATGTTATATATCCTAACCAATCGCCATAGCGTGTATAGAAGGTCAAATTATGCATTTCAGGAACTTCACTCAGAAAGGCGTCGCGAGTCCAGAATTTTGTGCGTTTTAGTACTTTGCCATTATTGGCAATAACACATGATATACCGTTATTGGCACTTCTCACAACATATCGCTGATTTTCTATTGCACGTAGTCGGGCATATTCAAAATGTTGTATATAACCGGAAGAATTCCCCCACCAGCCGTCATTCGTTATTATTGTGATGATATCCGATCCTTTACTCACAAATTGTCTGACCCAATCGGGAAAATCTTCATCATAGCAAACAAGAGCTGTAACCCTGCCGGCCCCCGTTCCAAAATCAGTAACCTTATGGCCGCGGCCATAACCGGAAATATTACCCCAATTAATATGAAATGGGATTATTTTCTTGAGAAAATTAACAAAAGGCACCCTTTCGACAATAGGTACTAATTTAGCTTTTTCATAGTAGGTTACACTGCCATCGGGATGATATCCCATGGCTGCATTGAAAACATTATAATAACGTCCATTATCATTCCCCTTTCTGACGACTTCGGGATGGTGATCTTTAGGATAATAATAAAATAAACTGGCACCGCTAATGATCGTTGTATGCCACTCCCGGCTCTTACGGCTTAGTAACTGGCTGATATAGGAATGTTGAGTAATACCGGATTGAATAGCATTTTCGGGCCATAGGATCAAATCTGTAGAATCAGTACGCATCGAATCGGTGTAATTGATAATCTTATGAAGAGGCGTGAGCGCGTTGTCATAACCGGCCAGTTCCAGATATGAGTCGTAATTGGGCTGTACAACCAAGACCTGCATGGATTTTTTAGATGTGATTGGTCGTGTAAAATATTGGTATATCGAAAAAAGGGCGGGAATGAGTATGAAAGCTATGAGAACTACAGTAAGCCGTCGATTTTGATTTATAATGATTCCATACACCAGGGATGCAATAATGAGTACCCAAAATGTTATACCGAGTGGCCCTGTCACCGATATATATTGAACAAGCCAGGGAGTAGAAGAAAAAGCATTACCTAAAGAGAGCCACGGCCACGCCAGATCCCATCGGTGATGAAGAAATTCATAAGTGACCCATGCTGAGGCTATAGCTATTGAGAGAATGTAAATATTTTTAATACGGTCCTTGAAATATTTTATGACGACAATCGGCAGGGTCATCACTACGGTATTGGCAAGAATAGCTGCAATGCCACCGATAACGGTTGCCATACATAACCAATAGGTGACAATAATATTCCATAGCAACAGGCCGGCATAAGAGAAATAAGCCACCTCTTTTAACGATTCCGTCAGATCACATAGTCGCAATAACAGGACAAAAGCTATTATAACCAGGTAGGGAAAAGGAAACGGTGGAAAACTCAATCCGAGAAGAAGTCCGGCTGTAAGAGACAGAGCCCATTTATTATTCCAGAGTTTATTCATCAATAATATCATTCGCTATACCCTTTTCCGGCAATGACCAGTGTTATTTCACCTTTTATTTTTTTGTTATCCGCTATTTGATCATTGATCTCAGATAATGTTCCTCTTATGACTTCTTCAAATTTCTTTGTCAATTCACGTGTCAGTGCCGCCATTCGGTCTTCACCGAAAACCGGAATTAGCTGTTTGATGAGCTTTTGAATTCGGTATGGACTTTCGTACAAGACGATGGTTCTTTCTTCATCGGCCAACGATTCAATGCGTGTTTTACGGCCCTTTTTAGGTGGTAGGAATCCTTCAAAAACAAAACGGTCGGAAGGCAGTCCACTTGCAACCAGTGCTGTAATTACGGCACTGGCTCCGGGAATTACTGTGACTTTATGACCGTTTTGATGGGCGGCACGGACTGCCAAAAAGCCGGGATCGGAAATACCGGGCATGCCGGCATCGGATATCAGGGCGATATCATGGCCATTTCCGAGAATTTCCAAAACTTTATTTACTTTGGCATGTTCATTGTGCTGATGAAAGGAAAATGTTGGTTTTTGAATTTGATATTTTTGTAGCAATACAGAAGAAGTGCGTGTATCTTCACAGGCTATAAAATCGACTGCCGATAATGTTTTTACGGCACGTGTCGAAAAATCATCTAAATTCCCAATAGGTGTTGCTACAATAAATAAAGTTGCCACAGGTAATAGACTGTTTTAATGAAATAAGAAAATAAGAATGAAAAATATTATAATCATTTTGTGTTGTGAAACGTAATTACAAAATGAAAGGTATACTTTTTCACATTATTAAATAATAATTGATCATATAATTATGGATAAATTTAAACCATCAGGTATTAATCATATTACTCTCAGAGTCAATGATATAAAAAGATCGGAACATTTTTATGGACAAATATTAGGTTTTGAGCTCGAAAAGAAAATGGGGCAGAGCATGAGTGTTTATCGTATAGGAAATGATTCTCTTGTTATTGTTGAGGCTGAAACGAGTTATGATGAAACATCAAGAGATTACCGAGTCGATCATTTCGGCTTTTATGTAGATTCAAAAGTAGATGTCGATACGATTGCTCATACACTGGGAGAAAATGGTGTTACCATCCTAAGCGGTCCTGCAAACAGGAAAAACGGTCGATTTGTTTTTGTCTCGGATCCGGATGGAAATATGATAGAAATATTCTACGAAGAGTCGTAAGAGTCAGCATCTGATATCATTATTTATAACAGATTTAGATCGATTACATTAATGATCATTATATTAATACTATAAAGAGATTAGCAATTGTTCCTACAAAGAAAGGTTAAAAATTGATATCTTACAGGTTTGTATTCAGCAGGAAAGGAGGTATAGGTTTATGGATGCAACAGATTATCCGGAATTAACACTCAGAGAAAGAGAAATTCTTCAATACGTAATACAAAATTTTATTATTACGGCTAATCCTATTGCATCAAAAACTCTGGTGGCCAAGTACAAACTCCCGGTTAGTTCTGCTACGATACGCAATACAATGAATAACCTGGAGAAAAAGGGATTTCTTGATCATCCGCATACTTCCGCCGGACGTATACCGACTGAAAGAGGTTATCGTTTTTATGTGAATGACCTGATGCATTTAACAAATTTATCGATTGAAGAGCAGAAAGTTTTAAATCAATGGGAAGAAATACTGAACAGCGGAATGGATGAAGCGGTTCAGTCCGCGGCACGTATTTTGGCAAGATTATCCAATTTATTAGCCGTCATAATTTCTCCGAAATATGCCAATGGTATCTTTCGGAAGATAGAACTTGTAAATTTGAGTTCGACTCGTTTGATGGTCATCATAACCATTGAAAGTGGTTTGGCCCGGACCGTTAACGTTGAGGTGGAATCGGAGTTGACCCGCGATGATCTCGAAAAAGTAGCCAGAGTATTGAATGAGCGTCTTTCCGGTTACCGGCTTTCGGAAATATCGAAGAAGATTGAAGAAATGTTAGCCGATTA
Source organism: Balneolales bacterium (assembly GCA_035267045.1). Classification (GTDB taxonomy): domain Bacteria; phylum Bacteroidota; class Rhodothermia; order Balneolales; family DATFMH01; genus DATFMH01. The sequence continues at coordinate 3,375 of DATFMH010000103.1, read as the reverse complement.
TGAATCAAATGACAGAACAGGACTGATACGTGTTTTTATCGATTCAGCAGATACGATTTTCGAAGATCATCAATACCGGAGATTTTATTTTGGTGGCGTTGAATATATTGCTATGCAGCCGGAATTCAGTGATTTAAGTAATTTTAAGAGTATCATTGAGCTTGTTGAAGATGAAGATTTGATCATTCATTTATTCGATAGTGATAATGAAGACAGTAATGTTAAAGTCCGTATAGGTAGAGAAAACAAAATACAACAAATAGAGCAATGCAGCGTTGTTTCAGCGAATTATGCTATTGGAAATATTAAAGGTACGATTGGGCTTGTCGGCCCAACACGGATGAATTATCCGAGAATGATTAACCTTGTGGAACAACTGGCAAACCGTTTTAAAACTTTCAATAAACTTGATTCCTAAATGTAAGTCGAATAATAGTTAGCGTATGGAAACGAATGAATCAAAAAATATTGATACATCGAAAAAGGAGAAAAAAGAATTGAATCAGGAAGAACAAAATAATAAAGAACACGAAGCTGAAGAGAATGATCAGGAAAATCCGGAAGTTGAAATTTCCGGAGAACAAGAGGAGATCGAAAATATCAAGACGCAGCTTGAAGAGAAGAATGAGGAGATTATCAATTTGAATAATGAACTCAAAGAAGCGAATGATAAGTTTTTGCGTAAAGCTGCAGAATTTGAGAACCTGAAAAAAAGAACAGCAAAAGAACGTATTCAGTTTTATGGTAATGCTAAAGTTGAAGCGCTAAGAGATTTTTTACCAATTAATGACGATTTAAAGCGAACACTGAAAGCAGCTGAAGAAGTAGAAGTGGAGAATACGTTTCTGGAAGGTGTTAAAATGGTGGCAAATAAGTTCGATGAAGTATTGAAAAAATATGGTGTTGAGGCTATTGATGAAGTTGATGTGCCATTTAATGTCGATTTTCATGATGCCATGATGAAACAGAAAGCGCCCTCGGATGAAGTTGAAAGTAATATGGTATTACAGGTACTGGAACCCGGATATAAAATGAAAGATAGAGTTATTCGACACGCTAAAGTTATAGTAAGCGAATAAGGGAAAAAATGGCAAAAAGAGATTATTACGAAATACTGGGTGTTTCACGCGATGCATCTCAGGACGAAATTAAAAAAGCATATCGAAAATTGGCGATGAAATATCATCCTGACAGGAATAAGGATGATTCTGAAGCTGAAGAAAAATTTAAGGATGCCGCTGAGGCGTTTGATGTTCTTAAAGATCCGGATAAACGTGCCCGATACGATCAATTTGGCCATTCCGGTCTTCATTCAGGTGGATTCCAGGAACAGGATTTCCATAATATTAATGTGGAAGATATCTTCAGCAGATTCGGCGATATCTTTGGAGCCGAATTTTTTGGAGGCGATATCTTTGGCGGTGGCGCACGCACCCGCAGCCGGGGTCGCCGTTCAGCCGGCATCACCGGTGATGATATGAAGATCCGGTTGAAAATGTCGCTTGAAGAGATTGCTTACGGTGTTGAAAAAACACTGAAAGTAAAAAAATATATCCAATGCGATGAATGTCACGGTACCGGGGCGAAAACAGAAGATGACTTCATGACCTGTTCGACTTGTAATGGTATGGGGGAAATACGACAGGTATCCCGCACTATGTTCGGACAATTTGTGAATGTCCAGCCTTGTCCCCAATGTCATGGCGAAGGCCGCATCATCAAAAATAAATGTTCTAATTGTGGTGGCCAGGGCCGGGTAAAAGGTGAAGAAACCGTGCGTGTAAAAATCCCGTCAGGTGTCAGAGAAGGAAATTATATAACATTAAGGAGCCAGGGCAATGCCGGTATTCGAGGTGGTGAATCGGGCAATCTTATTGTGATGATTGAAGAAAAATCGCATGATGAGTTTGTGCGAAAAGAAGATGACATTTACTATGATCTTCATATCAGTATTCCTGAGGCTATATTGGGTACGGAAAAAGATGTGCCTACACTAAAGGGGAAAGCAACACTTCGCATCGAGCCGGGCTCTCAACCGGGAAAATTGCTCCGGATGAGAGGCAAAGGTATCCAAACGCTTAATTCCACTCATGTCGGTGACCAATATATACGGGTGAATGTACATATACCCGAAGACCTTTCAGAGGAAGAAAAAATTCATATCGAAGCTTTAAAGGATTCCCCGAATTTTAAAGCAAATGTGAAAAAAGGAACCAAGAAAGACTTCTTTTCAAAGATTAAAGACGTTTTTACCTGAGTTTCTCTGTGATCTTTCTAAGAAGGCCGTTTGATAGTGATCAGTCGGCCTTCTTTTTTGTAAATAAGGATAATATCAAAAAGCCGCTATATTAAATCTTTTGGAACTGTTTAAGTCCGATGCCTTGTTGTGTTTACATAATTGGAGAGATGACGCAGTGGTGAGATACTAATGGTTACCTATAACATTGCGTAATAAAAAAGCCGGCAATATGAACAAAAATGTAAAAAGCTGATACTTATAGAAAAGCTGCAAAAAGTGATATTATAAGCTTTCAAATCATTTTAGTACGTCTACTTATTGCATCTGCATCTATGATAATTACTAACAGGTAAAGAGAGTTCAAAATTTGTAAAAAATCCGTTCCTTTTTGCAATCTGAAATTAATTCTTCCTTTCTTAAAATCAATATATCCTCATTTTACATGAAAGAATTTTCTCTTAAATGAAATCTTTATGTCCAGATTGGCAGATTTTAATTTTCTAAAGTGTCTATCTGATTTTCCGAGGAATAAAAGCTTTTTTTTTATTGTCTAATAATTGTGGCTACTGAACTTTTTCCAAATTAGGTAAGGATTTGTATGATAAGATCGTTGTTACTGCAAAGTAAAATTGGATATTACTGTCTGCTATTACTATGAGGTTTCAAGCAACCGTCAAAATTTTGTTAGTATTAATCCTGTCAATGTTATCCCTTCGGGTGATGGCTGCTAATTCTGATTCAACTACAGTTCGTGCCGTAAAAATAAACCGAGATCTTAATCTCACCGGCCGTTTAACCGATTCCTTATGGTCCGAAGCACACAGAGTATCTTTGCAATATGAGGTTAAACCCAATGATAATCAGGAAGCGCAGCAAAAAACATACGCGATGGTGCTCTATAACCAATCTACTTTATATGTTGGTTTTATAAGTAAAGATTCGCATCCTTCCAAAATCAGGGCTCATGTAACCGAAAGGGATAATATATCGGGCGATGACTATGTGGGTATCATGATCGATCCTTATGATAATAATCAAACAGCATTTGGTTATTTTGTGAATCCCGAAGGAATACAAATGGATGAGCGGGGTAATGCGGTTCAAATGGGTCATGGTACCGGGTATCATGATAATAG
>DATFMH010000102.1:0-10242 GCA_035267045.1 Balneolales bacterium | reverse complement strand
CACGGATGTAATACTCGACTATCTTCATCAACACAATGTATTCGAGAAAATTGAGCATACTGTTGAGCAAAATAAAGCGGATGCGAATAAATCCGCGAATTATGATGTTAAATCGAATGAGATTTTAAAGACAATAGTTGTTAAAGCAGTTGAAATAATGGCAGAACGAGCTATTGTTGCCCTGCTATAACATCCATGTCCGTATTCCAAATCGGGCGTAGTGAATTTACAGCCGCTACTATAGCGGATCCATTACTTATTACTGTTGAAAATACCGGCCCTATTAGCCCCATAAACACCAAAACGAGCGCCAGCGTGTTCGGCCAGGAAATCAATTTCCAGTTTTGTTCAATTAAATGCATTCCTTCTCTGGAAATCATAATAGCCTTATAAATTTTATTGAGATCAGAATCATGCAATACGACATGGGCAATTTCTTTAGCCACATCCGTACTATTGTGAACGGCTATTCCTACATCAGCCTGAGCCAGAGCCGGTGAATCATTTATGCCATCCCCCACTACCGCCACCCTGTATCCCTGTTTTTGAAGTTGTTTAACGATTTTCATTTTATGCTCGGGTTGCGCCTGTGCGATATACCGGTTAATTCCCAGGGAATCAGCTACTTTCCCGGCCACATTCTTGTGATCTCCTGTCAACATTACGATCTCTATTATTCCGATAGAACGCAAGTTTTTAATGGTTTGGACTGCCTCGGGATGAACGGGATCCTCAAGACCTAAAACCCCAATAATTTCATTGTCGCAGGCAACCAGCAAAGGTGATAATATTTCTTCTTCAATATTTAACAGATCCCGCTTAACATTCGCCCGGAGCATAATTTTCTTCTGGATCATGTATTTTTTACTTCCGACATGTACTTTATAACCATTGACTGACGCTTCTATCCCCCCGCCTATCATATAATCGGAGGTCTTCCGATCGGGAATAGTTAGTCCTCTTTTTTTTGCTTCAGAAACAATAGCTTCAGCAGCGGGATGTCTTAAACGTTGCTCTGCTGCCGCTGCCAAAGCCAATATTTCATCTACAGAATGAATTTGCCCATTCTTATAGGATACGATTTCCCTTATAACCGGAATCCCCGTAGTAAGTGTTCCCGTTTTATCCAGAACCACAGCATCTATTTCAGCCAGCATTTCAATATGCCTGCCACCTTTTATAAGAATACCATTGTGAGCCGCTTTCGTCATGGTGGCCAGCACTGTAGTAGGCGCAGCAATCCGGATCCCTGTTCCATAGTCTATGATAAGTATGGATGCAGCCCGATTTAAACCCTGTTCCAATACAACCGATGCACCCGCTCCCAAAAAACTATACGGTACCAGTTTATTGGCCCATTTAGTAGCATAATTTTGTACACGGGTATCATGCGTAGGTGCCTTTTGAACCAATCGAACAATTTTAGCCATTTCCGTATCTTCTGAAAGATGTTCTGCCGTGAAATAAACTTTACCCTCTATTACCACAGTACCTGCATAGATTATATCTCCATTCTCCTTCGATACCGGTTTTGATTCTCCCGTGAGCGCCCGTTGATCCGCCATCGCAAATCCGGATGAAACGGTACCGTCCACCGGTACCATTTCGCCGGGATAAACAACGAGGGTATCTCCTTTTTTTACTTCATTGATGGGTATCTGTTTCCTGGAATCCTTATTGACCAACCACGCCCTTTTCTCCTGGAAGTCGAGCATTTCAGAGATGGCTTTTTGGGAATGTGATACCGTTGCATTACGAATATAATCGGCCAGGTTAACGAACCAAACCATAAAGGCGGCTGTAGGTAACTGACCCTGCAGAGTCAATACCGCCGTAGCAGATGCATCCAATACATCAACATTCAGGGTGTTTTGTCTCGTTAAAATGGTATATGCCCGTTTGAACATGGACTTGGAACCTGCGTATAAGAAGAGAGCTGTCAATGGCAATACGGCGGGGCCCAGGAACCAACCACTTAAAAATGCTAATCCTGAGTAAATAAGTTCTTTATTAGTGTTTTGTGCAGTATCGTCCGGGGTGTATAAATGATTTTCCCGAATAGGAACGGACTGTAACTCGTCTTCTTCCAGATCTTCCAGATATAATTTTAATTTCTCTACCGACCAAACGACCCGGTTAAATGTGATAATCAGTGAAGAACAGGCGAGATTCAAACGGACATACTCAATCCCATCAGTGTGATTCAATAAACTCTCCAATTGATCCGCAAGCGAGGTGCTGGATGTTAAAACCGGGATTCGAAACCGTACACGATTATCAATTTCATGGATAATATGGCTTTGTATCGGTTTCATTACGGTTGATGTCCTATTTATTTTGCAGATATATAGATCATTTACTAATTTTTAGACCATGATTTTAAATTACTAAGTGATACACCCGGTCTTTTGATAGAATTCAAAGCCGTAAGCGTACTGAATCCCACCCAGATATAATCGACCCAGAAAGTGACAGGACTTATGGTAGACAAAAGTAATGATCGCATGCCAATATAGTACAGTGCGGGGGTAGTCATCTCTCTTATATAATCCGTCTTATTTTCTACTACGCACAAATCCTTAATAACCAGGGTAGTTAAGGTCGTCACCAATCTATTATCAGATAGCAGCTGCTCCGGTGATATCTCCCCACATAAAACATCCGTTAGTAAATCGGTATTTATATCTCTCGGCATATAACCAAACAGGCGTGCTTGCCACATCAGATTTATTATTTCGGATCTTCTGGTATAGTCGTATGTAATCAGAATACTCCCTGTTATCGAATTATATTCAATATTCTCTATCACAGGTATTTTGTGGCTGACCGACAGGATTGACTCAACAAAACTATCCTTTCCTTTAAAACCTTCAGATTTTAATCTAAAACGTCCTGGAATAAAATGAACAAGTTCAATTTCGGGGACCATTAATATTTTATTATGTATAGCATATGATATTATTTAATTTTTGGAAGCTTGACTCTTTGTTGATTTTTTGGCCGGTTCTTTCATTTCAGCTTGTGCCTCAGCTACCAGGTCAGATATTTGTTCACCTGTCTCAGCCGTAAATTCTTTCATTTTATCGGATACATAAATACCTGCTTTAATAGCTTGTTTAGTGACCGGACGTAGTGAAGAAACTATTAATGGTGCAGCCAATACTATACCTATACCTGCAACAATACCGCCAAAACCTTCAGTCATCGATTCTCCGATATTTTCGATTAATGACATGATACTCTCCATTTATAATTTTTATTTATAGTTACCATTTAATAATAACACAGAGATCATCCTGTAAATATTATCTTTATAAAGATCTAATAGATAACAGCGTAATTATAATATCTAACAGGTCATATATAGTTTTCCATATTTAATATTAAGATTTTACTAACTCACAGATATACAGTTTGTCTTCTAATAAATTGTAAGGGATTACCTGAATTTATGATTTCCCGGAAGTATAGCGAAGGTCAATATTATTCATGTGAAAAACTTCATTCAGGAAGTCAATATTATTATTGAAACATTTAAAAGAATAGGGGGAGATGTATAATGATTAATAAGATATTAGGCTTAGGGACATTGCTAGCCATACCCATTCTGATGAAACGATTTCGTCCGATTGAAAAAGAAATTGTAAAAGGGGCTGTCAAAGTCGGAGAGCATTTCCGGGAAATGGCGGCCATTACAGGGGAAGATTTTGAAGATTTAATGGCTGAAGTGCGTATGGAAATGAATAAAACCAAATCATAGTCTTAATAAATCAACATTATGAAATTATTAAATATAAATGGTACGTCCATTGATTTGGAACAAATTCAAATTGCACACTTTATTCCCGGTCGCATAAGACTCCGTACTCCCCAGTTAAAAAATAATCCTGCTATGGCTAAATCCATTCAGAAAAGCATAACGGAGATCCCATTCTTACTTAATACTGAATTTAATTTAAAGACGGGGGGGATTTTAGTAACCTATGATCAGTCTCGTTATCAGGAGTTATTGGATTGGATTCAGAATTTAGCCTCTTCGGGGATCCTTCCGGAAGATCTGCCTTTGGATGACATATACAAGATGGCTTCTAATCACTCAAATAATAGTATACCGAGTATGTCAGATGAGATCAGTACATTCTTCCGGGGTCTAAATAACAGGTTTAAAAAATCGACAGGTGGATTTTTAGGAATTAACGATGCGTTTCCCCTATTGCTTTTCTCTTTGGGTTTAAAGCGCTTACTTGCAAGTGAAAGATTAGCTTTCCCTGATTGGTATACCTATATGTGGTTTGCTTTTACGTCCTATTTTATCCTTAATCCGAGAAAACCGGATAGTGACAAAAACGTGACAGGTAATTAAAACACAGTCACAGACAGATTAACAATTATTAAAATACCCTAAAATCAGTCAATCCATAGGGAAGGTTGACTGTCTTGGCAATACAATTTTTTTAATTCAGAAAGTGACATGATCCGGATCAGGACCAAAACGATCATGTTTATCCAGCATATCGATACTCGCCATCTCATCTTCGGTTAATGTAAAATCAAATATCTGTGAATTTTCTTCGATACGATTGTCGTGTACGGATTTTGGAATTGTCACCACATTATGCTGCAAATCCCATCGCAGTACTATTTGTGTCGGAGTCTTTTTATATTTTTCCGCCAGTTTCCTGAGCAGTTCCACTTCATCTGCACGGCCTTTCATAATCGGGCTCCATGCTTCCTGCTGAATATTATTTTCAAGACAGAACAACATCAGATCTTTTTGTACCAGGTAGGGATGAAATTCAACCTGGTTAACCATTGGAATAATTTTGGCTTTGCCCATTAATTCTTCCAGGTGATGTACCAGGAAATTACTAACTCCAATGGCTCTGACCCGCTTTTCTTCGTATAATTTTTCCAGCGCTTTCCATGTATCTAAAAACTTACCTTTCACCGGCCAGTGAACCAGGTAAAGATCAAGATACTCGGTTCCCAGTTGTTCCAAACTCTTATCAAAGGCCTGCAACGTTTTATCATACCCCTGATCGGAGTTCCAGACTTTGGATGTCAGAAAGATCTCATCACGATTAACATCGCTTTCTTTTATGGCCTTCCCTATGTTTAATTCATTCCTGTAAAAGGCGGCTGTATCAATGCTTCTGTAGCCTACCTGTAAAGCTGTTTTCACAGCATCTTCCACTTCACCTGGTTCTGACAAATAAGTTCCTAATCCAAGCCAGGGCATTTTAACGCCGTTATGCAATTCGGTTGTTTTCTGAATTGCTGTAATTGTGTTCATAAAATTTTACTGTTTTTTTATTACTAATTTTTCACTTCGTCTTTTTAAATGAATAAAGTTTCCTTAACGTTTCATTTTTAGTAAATAATTTACAAGTTCAGTATATAAATGTGAGGGATCATTGAACGGTCGAATACTAAAATCTGTTATTGACGCAAACGGTATTGAACACAAAAAAAATAGCCAATTTTAGAATAGTAATGGAAAACGACCAATCGTATGAAAAAGCCACACTGGGAGCCGGATGTTTCTGGTGTATCGAAGCCATTTTTCAGAGAGTAAAAGGTGTGGTATCGGTTGCGCCCGGGTATTCGGGAGGTAATGTGGATAATCCGACATATGAACAAGTCTGCACCGGACAAACGGGCCACGCCGAAGTTGCAAGAATCACATTTGATCCGTCCGTCGTTACATTTGAAGAACTATTGGAAGTATTCTGGCATACCCATAACCCTACGACACCAAACAGACAGGGGGCCGACATGGGCACACAATACCGATCCGTAATTTTCTATCACAATGAAGAACAAAAAGGAGTCGCTGTAAAATCCAAAAATGAAACGGATCGCACCGGCCTGTGGAAAGATCCGATCGTTACTGAAATCCAGCCTTTGAAGAATTTTTTTAAGGCGGAAGATTATCATCATGATTACTATAACAATAATCAGAATCAACCCTATTGTACTTTTGTGATCGCCCCCAAAGTTCAAATACTAAAAAAGGATTTTTCTTATCTGTGGCAGGAAGAATTCTGAAGTTATTATTGAATCAACAGGGATATTTGGTCAAGTGGTTATTGAGTGTATTTAGATATTGGCGGATTTCAGCTTCCGTGTAGTTTATTTGTGGCCGTTCTACATTCTTACTTTAATCTATTTTCTTTCTTCTAAATACATACTTAGCGCTTTTTCTGACAACATTATCATTTATCCTGTCTATTTATTTGCTTATCTCATTGATAATTATTATTTGATAGAAGAGGGTAAAAAGCTAAAATATTACTAAGGTTGTTATTTTGTGCTGAGGGTTTATCAACGGTAACATGACGGGTTTGCTATGGATATCTACAAAATTTATCTCGACGATTATTAGCGATATTTATAATTGTAAGCAGGATGATCTTATACCATCTTTAACTGGTTCGGTATAAGGATGTTATATAACCCGGACACTTTGGTTAATGCAAAATCTCCTATCTTTCACCATAAATGTTGTAAACAATTATGCATATTTCAACTTCCGACAGTCCAAAAACTTTCATTTTCTTTACAGCCTTTTTTGCAACTTTCTCTATTTCAATACTCCTTTTAACCGTATTTAGCAGCTTAGGCTTAAATACCTTAACATTAACATCTGCAACCGTTTCTTCATTGGGTGGTGCATTAGTTGTTGGAGTTACGATGGTTTACCTGTACAAGGATAGATGTAATGATATCACTCAAAAAAATCGGGGAATAATGGAGCATTAATGACAGATAGCTATATCAGAATAGTTATTTAAATAATCTAAGAAGTGAGGTAATTCACGGATTAACACATCTAACTCCGTATAATAAGGAAACCCAAAAGGGGTCCATCGACCCCTTTTTGATGTCTGTATATTTAGAAATTCAGTGAAAGCTGAACAAGAAAGTTTCTTCCTGCCTGTGGATAATAATAGTTCTCAGTTGTCATTTGTCCATTGTAGATATACGAATAATCATACCCGTTTGAGGAATACATCTCATTAAATATGTTGTTTAACAGGAAACTAATCCGCAACGTATTGACCATAGGAACCGATTTGATATCATAATTTACTCGCAGGTCATTAATAAAATAGGCCTTCAAAATACTCGACTCACTTTGGGTATTATCGAGATATTGTTTCCCAACATATTTTGACATGAAATCCGCCTTCAGATTTTTATGGGAAAACCGGAAGATGGAATTGAACAACATATTCGGTGAGAAAGCAATATTTGTGTTTTGATATGAATATACCTTTTGTCCACCTGTATCATAGTTATCGACAAATGCTTTGTACTTATCAATTTTATTACGGCTGAAGGTGGCATTACCTGACCACTGTAGAAAATTGGTAATTCGAAAAGCAGCCTGTAATTCCAGTCCCATCCGGTAACTTTTGGGAACATTCTGGCGAATATAAGCGCCCACATCATTGATCTGACCGGTAAGTATCAGCTGATCCTTGTAATCCATCAAATAACCGGTTAGGCCCAGAGCCATCTTAGGTGATTCATACCGGTAACCTGTTTCCCAGTCATACAATGTTTCCGGCTTCGGACGACTTTGCGGGGTTGATTCCACATATTCGTCACGGCCGGGTTCTTTGTTACCGACACTGAAAGAGGTGTAAACACGATGTCCCTTATCAAATTGATAATTAAGGCCTATTTTGGGATTCCAAAACGTTAAATTAGCCGTTTGTTGTGTTGGAACAATTGTTTCTTTGCCATTTCTTTTCACGATCCCGTTGCCAAGGAAATTATAATTAACATTACGCATCTGCAGATCGCCAAAAGCACTGAATTTTCGAGTCAGATTATACGTTAACTTCGCATAAATATTACCGTCTTTTTTTGTGGCATTATTGTCGTAATAAGGATGACGAATATTCCCATTACTGAAATATTTTGCCCAAATCACATGACCGAAATGCTGACCTTTATATATATTGTAAGCACCACCAACATCCAGATTCCACACGTTGCCATGTTTGATATTTGTGGAATACGTCAATCCATAAAAATCATTGTCAAGCCATTTGCGCCTGATTAAATCCGTTCGTTTTATTACGGTATCGGGCAGCACAACATTTTGCAGGCTATAATCACTCAGCAGTTGATTCTTTTTATACTCCTCGTAGTACCCTTTCCCTTTGGTATAGTGAAGAGCAATATTAGCCGTCCAGTTTTTCTTCAGCTTATAGGAATAAAGTACCTGGTAATGATTCTGATTATAATTATCTGTTTGATTATCGTAAGTGTAGGGATTATAGGTTCGGTTTGTATCGAGTATACTCTGCTTAACACCATACCATGCCTGATATGTTTTCTCTTTACCAGGAAAGATATTCACCTGTAATAAGCTACGCTTGCCATAATGAGAGGCTGTAAAAAACATTGATTTCAGATCTGAAAAAGCACGATCAATGTAACCATCGGAATGAATTTTAGACAGCCGGGCATCAAACGACCAGCCGTTTTTCATGAGTCCCGTCCCTACTTTTACATCATATTTCTGTGTATTGAACGAGCCATATGAGACATTTACATCGCCAAATGCGGAAGGTTCTATCCCGGTGGTCTGGATATTAATGCTGGCACCAAAGGCTCCGGCCCCGTTAGTCGATGTGCCGACACCACGCTGTATCTGCATACTTTGGATGGAAGACGCCAAATCCGGGATATCCACCCAGTAAACGGCCTGCGATTCGGAATCATTAAGTGGTATACCGTTGATGGTCACATTGATACGTGTTGGATCCACACCCCGGATACGGATGCCTGTATAACCCACACCCGCACCGGCATCGGAAGTAGTAACCACCGAAGGCGTGAAGTTAATCAGGTACGGAATATCCTGGCCCAGATTCTGTTCCTTGATCTGCTTCTGAGAAATATTATCATAGGTCACAGCCGATTTGCTGTCCACTCGTAATCCTTTGATCTGGACCGCACTACTCATGACGGTTTTTGGTATTAGCAGAATAGTCAGTTTCTGCTTTTTCTCCGGTACTTCAACAGTCTGCGATTTATATCCCACATAACTAACAGTCAATTGTTTGCCGCCCCGGGGAATCAGTTTAATCGTAAAAGTGCCGTCTTTTTCAGAGGCAACGCCATTGTGGGTACCTTGCTGTACAATATTGGCTCCCGGCAAGGGATCTTTGGATTGTGCATCCAATACCGTACCGGTAATCGTTTGTGCCCATGATGTAACGCTGCTCAATAACAATAGCGTCACCAATAAGCACCATTTTTTGATAAACATTTAAGTTTTCCTCCTTCTAAATTTGAATTTCAAAGATTGAAATCCAGGAGGTGCTGCGGAAAGGAAGGCATTGTGTTTTTTAAAATACACTCCCTGGTTTTCCTTCGCCAGCATTACCTGGATCAGGTTCCGGGGTATTATCTCAGTTCCGCCTTAACGGAACACCCCCAACCATTTTTCGGGTTACAATTGTAAAATTAAGGTTATTATTACGGCATTACAAATCTAAAAAGGGCATCATATATTCTTCTTACTGTAGGTAATCTCCAATGATTTCGTATCTTATTCAAAATGTTAAACATCGGATAATGAACTTTTCCCTATTGCATGATTAATCTTTTCAGCAAGTCACCAGACCATCATAACTTTGTCCTGTTAGTGGTATCCATTATTACCCTTTCGGCTTGCACTTCGGGTAGTAAAATAAAGACAACTTTACATCCTGGGATTACAGTTGGCGATCTGCGGTTTCATGCCAGGAAATTAACGCCAAAACAGCAGAACACACGCCCCGCCGGCTCACCCCAGGAAGCTGTTGCAGCAAATTATATTGCAGATACTTTCAATCTCTTCGGGTTAACACCTATGGGTGATGACAGTACATACTACCAGGAATTCACTATAGCAGCCGGTGTCACATTAAGGGAAAAAGGGAACAGCATTCACTATGGATCCAAAAGTTTATCGACACGATTTAATAAAATCGTTCCATGGGCCAATTCAATATCATCAAAAATCGAAGGCACATTGGCATGGGTCGGATATGGAAGCATGTATCCCGATAAAGGTTATAATGATTATGCCAACGTGAATGTTAAGGGAAAAATAATTTTAATTATTCAAAAGGAACTTCCGGGTACCCCAAAGAAAGATGCCGACCACTATAAAGAAATTGCTCATAAAGTTCATTTGGCTGAAGATAATGGGGCTGTGGCCGTAATTATTGCGCCGGG
>DATFMH010000101.1:0-10704 GCA_035267045.1 Balneolales bacterium | reverse complement strand
ACTAAATTAATCTGATGTCAGTACATAAATATGACAAAAAAATATTGTCATTGTGAACAAAGATACGATCGTAAATATAGAGTCCCTTTGAAAAAAAATATATTAAAAGAGTTTATTCATAAAGTATGGAACGAAGGTGATACCGATGCCGCATCAGACTTTATTGCATCCGCATATACCATTCACCATGATCCGGGCGGCTTCAAAAATACGTAAAAAGATATACATTTCTGATTATTCGGGAATTATTATATATTTCCACGTGGCCAGTACCTTATAAAGATTGATTAATTAACTACGTTAGCTATACTGTAATTTCAATAACTAATTTGTAGGTCCATTACGTTAAAAAGTGACCAAAGATACAGTAGTTATTTCGGGGATGCGATATTAATGAAACAAACTGAGTTCGGAGATTCCAAAGAAGAAATTTTGTACATGCTCCAAAAGTGCAGGAAAGAGCAAGCCTGTATGTACCGGATATCAAATTTGAATGAAGATCAGTATTCAATAGGGGATTTATTACAGGAAGCATCGGGTATACTTACGGAAGGATGGCAATACAAAGAAGTGACTGCCGCCGCTTTTGAATTTGATGGGAAGTTGTACAAGACGCCGAATTATAAAGAAACAAATTGGATAATGTCGGCAGAATCTAATATAAGAGATGACAAATCACTTGTGGCAAAAGTGGTTTACCTGGAAGAACGACCCACTCATGATGATGGCCCATTTCTGAAGGAAGAACGAAAATTGCTCGAATCGATCATAAATAATCTCTCTGCAAAAATTAATCATATTCTTTTTCAACAAGAGTTAAAGAAGAAACAACAATTACTTGATAAAGCCTATAATCTGGCGCATATAGGCACTTGGGAATTCGATATGAAAACTCATGAATTATCTTGGTCGCCGGTTACAAAAGAAGTTCATGGATTCGGTCAGGATTACAAACCTGACGTTGAGAGTACAATTAATCTTTTTAAAGAAGGCGAACACAGGGAAACATTCAGGCAGGCTGCCATGGACGCTATCGAGAAAGAAAAACCGTTTGATGTTGAACTGAAAATCAACAGCGGTCAGGGAGATGAACGATGGATTCGTGCATCCGGACATCCTGAATATAAAGAGGGAGTATGTACTCGATTTTATGGTATCAGCCAGAATGTAACAGCAAAACGCCAGGCAGAAGAAAAACTACATCTTAGTGAACAACGTTTTAAATCTCTGGTTCAGGGCGGATCGGATTTGATAGCCATTCTTGACGGGGATTTAAATTACACTTATGTAAGTCCGACAGCTGAATCCATATTGGGTATGTCTGCCGATGATTACATCGGTACTAATGCACTCGACTATATTCATGAAAATGATATAGAACGTTTGATAGAAACATTGTCCGTTTTAAAGCCCAATCAAAGAGTTAATATTCAGCCATTTCGATTCAAGGATGCTGAAAATAATTGGCACTGGATTGAAACCACATTTGTTGATATGATGGACGATCCTGCCGTTGAAGGCCTGGTGGCTAATTCCAGAGATGTCACCGAACATATTGTACAACAAAGAAAAAACCTGGATTCATTGAGAGAAAAAGAGATCCTGCTTGCCGAAATACATCACCGTGTCAAAAACAACCTGGCTGTTGTCTCCGGACTGATGCAGCTTCAGGCTGCTGAAGAAGTCAGTAAAGAAATACGAGATCGTTTATATGACGGTATCAGTCGCATTCAAACTATGGCAAATATTCATGAACAATTATATAAATCGAAAAGCTTTTCCAAGCTTGAATTCGCTGATAATATTCAGACTCTGGTCATGAGCATTTTTAAAACTTTTCAATCAAATACCAAGATCAATATCGACTTTGATTGTGAACCGGTTCAAATCAATATTAACCAGGCTATTCCCTGCTCTCAAATAGTCAATGAAGTCGTTACTAATATCTTCAAGCATGCCTTTCCGGAAAGAGATAATGGCTATGTTAAGGTTTGTTTGTACAAAAAAGAAAACAATCAAGTTTTCTTATCAATCAGTGATGATGGTATTGGTCTGCCTGATAACTTTGATGTTTATGGAAACTCATCACTTGGCATAAATCTCATTGAAGTATTGTCCAAACAGCTAAATGCCGATTACGAATATAAAAATGCGACCCATGGTACGTATTTCGTACTTCGGTTTGAAAAAGATGAGATTAAAGGTATCGGAAACGCATTACTCGGTTAATTTTATGCAAATTAATCTAAAACGTACTTTCCTACGTTAAAAGTGGATTTATGGGTATTGTGGAGACCGGGCTACCTTCTAGCCCAACTAACCGATGACGGTGTGATTAACAGTTATTCATACACTATCCTAAGGCTTACGGTTATTACTACTTCACGGTATTATATTGTCATTTTTTGATTTTCGGTTATATTACCCATTATTCATAAATGCATATACATACAAAAACTAATCCATAGGGAATAATTATGAAAAAAAGTATTTGGCCGATCTTGTTCAGTATTTTATTTGTGGCTTCCTGCAACAATCCGCAAAATAAGCACGGGAAGAAAAGTGAATCTAAGATGCCACCTAAGGGACCTGTAAAAGTCACGTTTTCCACACCTGCCATAAAAGGATACGGCGATATGCACTATTTCAAAGATGTTGCTGTGCAACCTGATACATCCATGGATTATAAAATTCTCTTTTTTATTGTGAAGAATGATCATCCTAAAAAAGTAAACTTTGGACTGGAACATATGGCCCGGATGATCAATATATTATCAGCTGCAGGAGTAAAACAGGATCATATTCATATTGTTGGTGTCATTACGGGTAAGGCAACGGCATGTGCTACAGCCGACAGCCTTTATAAAAAAGTCTACTCCGTGGCCAATCCAAACGATACACTGTTAACTGAATTGACAACAACCGGCCATGCTAAGTTATATGTCTGTTCACAGGCTCTTGCAGGGATGGGTTACGACCAAACATATTTGAATCCCAATGTAAAAAGAGCACTTTCTGCCATTTCAACGGTTGCTATCTATCAACTAAAAGGATATGCTATGCTGCAATTTTAGTATCCGCATCCTGCACAGGCCTTTTAAAATACCTTGTATATTAAATAATAACAATAAGTTGAATTTGTTTATTTATATTGTAAATTACTAAAGTAACCGATAAAACAGGTTTATCGTAATGAAAGGAGTTCAGTAAGATGCCACTTTACATGGATATTCATAAGCATGTCGATGGATTAACAGCAAAAGATGTTATTAATGCACATAAAAAGGACCTGCAGGTTCAGAAGAAACACGGGGTCAAATATTTAAACTATTGGTATAATACCAAAGATGGTACCGTATTTTGTTTGTGTAACGCTCCCAATAAAGAAGCAGCGGAGGCTGTCCATCGGGAAGCACATGGATTGGTCGCCGATGAAATTGTTGAAGTAACAAAAGGACAATAAAAGTTGAGCTCCTGAGTAATATTATCAGGGGCTTTTTTTATGCCTATTTGATAAATAATAGTTAGTGTTTAGCGATTGATTCTTTCAAATTTCACATCTTAATATTCTCGCGCATCCTATAATATTTATCGTCCCTAAAAATTTATTATCATATCCTTATCCTTTTTTGTAACAAACCCCTTATCTAATACTCTTAATACTAACGGGTAAACAGTTACACCAGAGGGGTTCTATGTCCGCAACTACATCCAATGCACCATTTGAAATAGGCTTAGTCATGGCAGGTGCCATATCAGCCGGAGCCTATACCGCGGGTGTAATAGATTTTCTTCTTCAGGCATTAAACGAATGGGAGAGCGCTATCGAACGCAACGAACCCCATGTTCCACGGCACGAGGTCCGGCTAAAAGTTATTGCCGGTGCCTCAGCCGGGGGCATGACAGGAGCCATCGTGTCCGCTATGATTAACGGATCTTACAGTCCGATCACAGTACTTCCCGGCCGTGAACCAACATCTCATGAAGTTAAACATAATCAACTTTATAATGCCTGGGTACGGAGCATAGATATTAGTAAGCTTCTAAAAACGAATGACCTTGCTTCTAAAAACAGCCCTGTTCTATCAATTCTGGATTCCACTGTTCTGGAAAACATCGCAAAAGAAACATTATCGTTTATCCCGAATAATCAGCGCCCCCGGTGGCTTTCAGATCAGCTTCAACTGTATCTCACTCTTACCAATTTGCAAGGTATTCCTTACGACATCGGGTTTCTGGGTAACAGTGGTAAAAGTGAATATTCCGTGGATCAGCATGGCGACTATATGCACTTCACATTAAGTCATGATAATCCTCATGACAAAGAAGCCGTTTGGCTGAAACCAAACGATCCTTCACACACTCACTGGCAAATATTAAAGGAATCAGCCCTCGCAACAGGCGCTTTTCCCGGTGGACTTGCACCAAGGTTCATTCAACGTCCTTTTTCTAATTATGATTACCGCAAGTGGACGATTGCACAGCGGCCGGATAATTTTGGGCCTCATTTTGATTGTATTCGTCAGGTTCCCATCCATCCGGCATGGCCTGAACATCATTCCGATATTTATAATTTTGTTTCCGTAGACGGTGGCGTTATGGATAATGAACCATTTGACCTGGCGCATGACTGTCTGGCAGGTGAGGATGGTTTCAATCCAAGGGAACCGGATCAGACACACCGTGCCATACTCATGGTAGATCCATTTCCCAACAATAAAAAATCTGCCTTACTTGCAGCCAGTGACTTTAAGGATTATGATATATTGAAGGTTTTCGGAAAGCTCTATGGCAGTTTAATAGATCAGGCACGGTTCAAGCCGGAAGATCTCATACTGGCAAATTCTTCTGATATATTCAGCCGGTACCTGATTGCT
Source organism: Balneolales bacterium (assembly GCA_035267045.1). Classification (GTDB taxonomy): domain Bacteria; phylum Bacteroidota; class Rhodothermia; order Balneolales; family DATFMH01; genus DATFMH01. The sequence continues at coordinate 5,827 of DATFMH010000101.1, read as the reverse complement.
CCTTCCCGCAGAAATCCCGATGATACTATTGCCCCTCATCCTATCGCTTCCGGTTGCCTTGGTGGCTTTGGAGGTTTCTTATCCGAAAAATTCCGTATTCACGATTTTCAGCTGGGACGTCGTAATTGTCAGCTGTTTCTGAGGAAGCATTTCGTGCTTCCCCTTGATAAAGCACGTAACAACCCGGTATTCAGTAATTATAGTGATAGTGATTTTGATCGGTTATCCCTGGATGAAAACGGAAAACGGGTGCTCCCTATTATTCCCCTGATGGGCAGTGCCAATGATTCCATACAGCCTGTTATCTGGAATGCTATCAAAATGGAAGAAACCAATCTTACAATACTGCGCAAACAAATTCATTTCCGCACAAAAGTGGTTATCAACCAACTACTGAATCAGTATATCGATCATACTATACCACGGCGAATGGCAAAAGCAGTTGCTTTTCTTAAACGAAAAAAGTTAATCGACTATATTATGACAAAAATAACGGAGGAGCTTACAACTTTTAATTTATTACGATAATAATGGGGTTTAATTTATGAATAACCTGGCAAAATGGTATAGATACTTAGGAATAGCTGCACTCCTTTTTTCCTTATCCGGCTGCAGTAACAGTATATCTCTGTTCAGTGAACAAGCCTATCAACAAGACATCACGCTGAAGGTGGAATCACTTGCCCTCATGAACAAGGCTGATGAGCCCTTTAAATCTCATGAAAAGGAAGTGACAGAATTAAATAAAAACCTGGATGAAGCTTATGAATACGCCAAAGGCCGCCCTGAAAATGATATTACAACACTACAATGGAAAATCATGATCAGCCCGGACCGTCATCTTTTAGGAGGATTTCTAAAACGGTGGAAAGATAAATCCTCACTTTCACCATTTTTTATTAAAGAAGCCAGGGATCAGGTATCCCGGGCTTTTGACACCATCATAGAACTGGAAAGTGGAAAAATGAAACCCGGGGAGGTTAAATGATATGATCCATTTCAATGATTTTTTAAACACCTTAAAAAAGAATCTTGGAGAGTTGGCCAAAGAATATGGCAGCCAATATAAAGATGCCATAATAAAAGATGGGACCGATTTTGCATTACAAACACATGTAAAGTTGGATGAGTGGCTGCAGATGGTCGTTAAAGGGCAGCTGACGAAAGATGATCTGGAGTATTTATTAGAGGGACAAAAAGATCTGATGCGAATGGAAACACTCAAAAATACAGGATTGGCTATAGCTCAAAAAGATAAATTACAAAGGGCTATGCTGGAAACGGTCGCAGGTTCTATTTTAAAGATGGTCCCATAGTTAAAGAAATGGTCCCGTATTGGAATGTTAATATATTATACTTTATCCTGAATATAGTATTATACCAGTTTACCCTTTTACACTATGCTCTTTGTCCTATGCTGACCCCGAATTTTCCTTTTAATATCGAATATCGATAATCGAAAATATATTTAATCCGTCTACTGACGATAAGAAAATGAACGATTTGCCCGATAAAACCATAAGGCATTTGATAGGTTAACCGGTCTGTCATCTCAATACCGCCGTCAATAACCCGAAAGTGATGTTCATGATGCCAGAGGGAATACGGACCAACACGTTGCTCGTCGACAAAAAAAAGAGGCCTATCAGCATGAGTTATTTCAGTCACCCATTTCACCGGTATACCTAATAACGGTGTGATACGATATATGATGATCATACCTGGATAAATTTCGACATCCTTATTGCCGGAAATAACCTCGAAGCCCATATAATCCGGCGTAATATCCGCAAGGTTTTTCGGTGCAGAAAAAAACGCCCATGCTTCCTCAAGACTCACAGGTAATCGTTGAACCCGTTCAAGTGTATATAGATTCGTCATCTCTAATGATATTAAACGATTGAAATGTCTGGTGATAACAGTCTTATAATGAATTGCGTTCCGGAATTACTACTGCTAATAAGAGATTTGGATAAGGCAAGATCTGTTTACTAATCATTCAGATACGATAAAGTAGATAAATTGCACGATTCGTATATTCTTATATTATTAATGAGAATCAACGGGAATTAAGACTTCATTATGCACATTGATCACATTGGCATAGCCGTGGCCGACCTTGAGAAAGCGGTCAAAACATATGAAAAGATTTTAAACACTCCCTGTTTTAAACGGGAACGGGTGGAAAGTGAAAAAGTGGAGACCGCTTTTTTCCAGACCGGGGAGTCTAAAGTAGAGCTATTGGGAGCTACCGGGCCCGATTCGGTCATAGCCAAATACCTTGCAAAAAAAGGACAGGGATTACACCACATAGCTTTTGAAGTGGAAGACATACATGCCGAACTCGAACGACTTCAAAAAGAGGGTTTTACACTATTAAATGAAAAGCCTAAAAGCGGTGCCGATAATAAAATGATCGCTTTTTTGCATCCGAAGGATAATGAAGGAGTTTTGGTAGAATTGTGCCAAACAGTGAACAGTGAATAGTGAATAGTGAATAGTGAATAGTGAATAAAAGTGCTGCCTGTGATGGTTACTGTCAAATAAAAAATGATCTTTATCTCGTTATATCCCTGTGGGATGTAATACGAAACCGGACGATCTGCGTCCAGCCTAACATACCAACATTATCTAAATGGACACAGAGGGGTCCGCTTGCTCGTTACGAGAAAGAATCTCGTAACGAGATAAATGGTTAATTTAATTTTTTACTAATAACTGCTAACTGAAATCAGGAGAGATTGAGAAATGAAAATTGCCGTAGCTTACCATAATAAAAAGAATATTACGGGTCATACCGGACGCTGCCGGAGGTTTTTAATCTACAATATCATAAATAGAGAAATATCGAATAAGGAACTCATTGAATTATCAAAAGAACAGACCTTTCATAACAGCCATGACCAGGCTACGCACCCATTACAACATGTTGATGTTCTGATCAATGGTGGAATGGGGATGGGCTTATTCAAAAGACTTTCTGCCATGAGCGTCAAACCTGTTATTACAACTGAAACAGATCCGGATAAGGCCATTTCACTATACCTGGCAGGAAAACTTACAAGCAGTATACCTGAAGAAATGGGATCCTGTCACCATTAAGGGATATACGGTCGTTTTTAAGATATTCGTCTTTATCATCCATTCTTTGTACCTTAACGGTTTGATTTTTCAGAGTCAATTGATCAACATTCAGTTAACGTGCAATGACCATATTATCGGCTTTTTTACTGTTATTTTTGGTAATGGATCCATTGGGGAACATCGGCTTTTTCCTCGCTGCCTTAAAACATGTGGATCCCAAACGACAAAAAAAGGTAGTAATTCGAGAGTTATTGATTGCGCTCGGTGTTTTGGTGATATTCCTTTTTTCCGGAAGATATATATTGACCATGTTACGCATATCCAGTCCGGCATTGACGGCAGCGGGAGGCATTATCTTATTACTAATAGCTATTAAAATGATTTTTCCAACTCGCGGCAGTTCCATGCAGGAGGATATTGGTGCAGAACCTTTTATTGTACCACTGGCTATTCCGTACGTGGCCGGTCCGTCCGCTTTGGCAACGGAATTATTATTAATGAGCCAGGAACCTCACCGCTGGCTTGAGTGGTTATTGGCATTATGTGCCGCATGGCTGGCATCATCCATCATCCTGCTTTTTTCCAGTGGATTGCGGCGTTTTTTAGGTACGCGTGGACTCATTGCTATCGAGAGACTTATGGGAATGGTTCTTATTACTGTGGCCGTTCAAATGCTAATGACCGGTATTGTTAAGTTTTTAGCTCATCTTACATAATATCCGGGTATCTTAAATCTGCCGAATTTCATGAAACGACCTTTTATTAAGGCTTGTTATACTAAAAAGAAAAAAATTATCATTCATAAAAAGTTGTACATCATGAAAGCAATGGTCATTTCTCAATTTGGCAAACCCGATGTTTTTGAATTGAAGGAAGTGGAAAAACCAAAACCGGGCCCGGGCGAAGTGCTGGTCAGTGTGAAGGCTTCGGGCACGAATCCTGTTGATGCTAAAATACGAGCCGACGGCAAATGGGCCCAATTGGATATGCCGGCTATTTTAGGATATGATGTCTCAGGAGTGGTTGAAGAAACGGGACCCGGTGTAACAGATTTTAAAGAAGGAGATGAGGTTTATTATACACCTCAAATATTCGGAAATGCCAAAGGCAGCTATGCGGAATATAATGTCGCACCGGTTTCCATTATTGCACACAAACCCAAAAATCTCACCCATGAGGAAGCCGCCGCCGTTCCCCTGGCTGGTGGGACAGCCTGGGAGTCGGTTATCCGCAGGCTTAAAATCCAGCCTGGTGAAACGATTCTTATTCACGGTGGAGCCGGTGGCGTCGGATCTTTTGCCGTACAGATGGCCATAGCCGCCGGAGCCCGGGTAATTGCAACAGCCGGACCTGATAACCAGGAGACGTTGATGAACCTTGGAGCTGATGTTGCGTTAAACTACCGGCAACAGGATGTAATCAAAGAAACACTGAATGCAACAGACGGTAAAGGTGTCAATGCCGTATTCGACACAGCCGGTGGGAATATAATTGACAGTCAGGAAGCGGCACGACCGTTTGGACGCCTTGCAACTATACTCGGTGTCGAAGGGCAATTGTCTTCCTTTTCATTTAAAAATTTATCCCTCTACGGTGTTTTCCTGACACGTGAACAAAAGCGCCTGCAGGAAATGAGCCGTGTGATAGAACAGGGCAAAGTTAAACCACTCATCGATAAGATCCTGCCGCTTGAACAGGTTAACATTGCTCATGAACGGCTTGATACCGGCCATGGCCGTGGAAAAATCGTTTTAAAAGTTACTGATTAATAGAATGCCGACATCACGGTCGATGCGTAATACCGCAGGCGGGAAATTTATTGCATCCGCTGGAATCTGTGGTTTACCTTTGATTTTTTAGGTAATTAATACGATAATATTTTTTTCCAAAAAAGACGGGCTTTCGTCTGTCGTAAAAAAAAGAAAGAAAACAACCAGCAACCGAATTGTCTTTGGGTAATGAATAAAAATATCAGTATTACTATTAACAAGATGGAGGATTCGGTCCGATCCGAGGTTCTGAAACTCGAATTGCAGAAACATCAGCACGCATACGTCTCGCCAGTATCCAATATTTTGAAGAAACTGGAATCCAAACCGCAAACACGTCCATATCTTATACGCAATAATGGTGAGCTGATCGGGTATGTTCAGATCAATACGCAGCATGAGGACATCACCCATTATTGCGATGATGACAAAACACTGGGGCTGGAAGGCTTTTTCCTGGATCATCGGGTACAGGGACAGGGATTGGGAGTCCCATCCATTATAGCCGTTATCAAAAAAATATCTTTTGATTATCCCGATTATAACAAAGTGGCACTGACCGTCAACTGCAAAAATAAAGCAGCCATTCGAACCTACTTAAAAGGTGGATTTGAAGATACAGGTAAATTATATCGCGGTGGACGAAGCGGACCACAACATATCATGGTTGCCAGACTAAGGAACCAATCAATAATTATCGATAATCGATATATAACATAGTGCAAGAGCATAGCGCATGGTGTCTTTGTTTCCAAACACTTACCTATTATTCACTTAATAACTCAAATTACAATCTGTGTCATGCCCTCTAATTGTAAAATTAAAATAACTCCGTAAGGTTGAGTTTTGAAGTAAACAGCGGTATATTTTAGTTCTTGTGTTTGACACTCGGGATGTGGCTCAGTCCGGTAGAGCACACGGCTGGGGGCCGTGGGGTCGCAGGTTCAAATCCTGTCATCCCGACGAGTAAAAAA
>DATFMH010000100.1:0-13863 GCA_035267045.1 Balneolales bacterium | reverse complement strand
GCACGGGGCCCCGACAAATTGGATGAGGTGACCATAGCGAGGAGGTCCCACCCGTTCCCATTCCGAACACGGCCGTTAAGCTCCTCTGCGCCGATGGTACTGCATCGCGGTAGAGTAGGTCATTGCCTCATCCCTTTTTTTCCTCAAGGCTGGTGGTTATTCCATTCAGCCTTTTTTTATTCAGTTACCCTCAGGTGGGTACCTGATTAATCGGTGAGAATGTTATTATAAGCTTAAATTAAATTGACTTCATCCTGAATTAATGTACTTCCTGCCATCAAACTGAGTACATTACATTTACTGGCGATAATTTTAACGCGTTTCACCTGTTCTTCGTCAAATATGGCTTTAAACGTTATTATTATTTTTATCGCCATAATCCTTTTTTCATACTTATAATAGTTGGATTTCAGTTTTAAAATATAAGATATACAATAAGGTAAGATTTAAGCAGAAAATGAATTCTACTTATCTTTTAGCATATTTTATGGGTGAATTTAAAGAGGAAAAAAGAGATGAAAGACGAGTAAAGTAAAGATTATTTAGTTGGAGATGATTAGGTTGGCTTGGTTTCATAATATGAAGCCATTGAACCATTCCCGAATGGTCTATAACAGTACAAACAGGATTATAGGTTTTCAATGGTATACTTACAAAATGAGTTTTGATATTTAAATATTTCCAAGCAAAATGAGCTCCCATACTTTGCTTAAGTGTCGAGTCTGTACCTTGATAATACGCAATTACTCGTCCCGGATATTTTTTATTTAATTGGTTAAGATTAGTGATCATATTGTTCAGACATATAGGGCAACCTACATCGGTTAAACGAGCAATGATTTCTAAATGTTTGGGATTGGGTAAAGATTGGTTTATATAAATCAAAGTGGGTGTATTGCTTAAACCAGGATCTTTACTAACAACATTATATTTAAACCTGTTTATTAATTAAAATTCCCGATGATTGCGATATATAATCAATGCATTACTAATGATTAGGATTATGATGATTAATGCAAACCATGTAATTTTTTTAAATGTAATTTCATTTAATTAAAATATTATACTTATAAATAGTGGGACGAGTTCCTTTGTTGGATATAACCTTATCTTTGGGAATTGATAAGAAAAACAGGGAGTGTTGGTTTTCCGTCAGGCCCAGTGTCGCAATCGGCGCATTTAGCCTGAACGAACCGATCATTTTTTTTTCTTTAAGATCGTACTCATAGAGATAATCCTGGTGATAACGGTGATTTTCTCCATTTCCATAACAAGCAATAAGTATCCGGTTCGGGCTGCCGGGAATCGAAATAATCTCAGAATCCATTATATTAACGCGTTTTGGAGAAAGCTGTCTTTTAATCGTACTGCTATTTGTGTGAACCACACTATTATGAAATGATGTAATTTCAGATTTTTCAAATTTTATTTTCCCAACGTAGGAATTATTTTTGATGTCATACATATAAATATAAGGACGGTAACGGGTTAAAATGAGAGCCTTGTCTCCTGATACCGTACAGGTTCCCAACCGCAGAAAAGGATTATTATTAAATTCTTTTTTGAAGTTAAGTCGTGATGAGGTAAATGTGGTGTATTTCATAGTTTGGGGATCGAAAAGCAGTAAAGGAGAATCCGGAGCAATCGTTGTGGTTATTAACAACTTATTTCTCCATGGCCAAATCCTTGTGGGAGTTTGATGAAAGGGCAAAAGGATATCGTTCTTGTAATGTAAGGAATCCAGATTATACACGATTAATCGCCGCTGGTCGGAATCCAGCAGATACAGATTGTCGTTTCTTGTAAGGGCCGTCCAATAAACCTCAATATATTCATGTGGGCCCCGTCCCTTCTTCAAGGAAAAAGTTCGGATCAATTTATTTTGCTTTAAATCATAGACAAAAACAATATTATCATTAAGTTCAAGCCATGTGAGATAATGGTTATTGGCCGTCAGATGTCCGTATTGATATCCCTTTTTTAATGTTACCCCCTGGAGCGCTCCCATTTTTTTTAAATATACATTATTTGATTGGGCGAAAACGAATTGTGGTATCAATATACTGACAATGAAAATCGCTTTGACTGAGGTTATTAATAATGTACGTTTCATCATTTACTTTATTCTGTCTAATATGAAGGAGGGAGAATATTAATTTCTTCAAAAGACTTTTAGTTAAATAAGCAATCTAAATAGTACTAAAAGAAATGCTCTATTCCTCCTCCGTTATCATTATTAAGCGGTCACAGTTATTGGTTGCCCGATATCTAGTTTCCATATGGTTACTCCACCGGATGTATACCAACAAGCACCACATGCTCCGTCCCCGGTACAACCCAATCCACAGGCATCTTGAGATGTGATAACAGACGATTGCACAGTATTAGCCTCCAATGGAGTTATAAATGCAACATTGATATTAAATCCTGGAATTGCTAAAAGGCAAACTGCTAATATATACTTTAAAAGTTTGTTATATCCGTTTTTAATCTTATAACCAATCATCTTTTTCATGATAGCTCCTTATATAAAATATTATTTTGGTGTTATGAAAATATGTTACATAACACTTTTATATAAGGAAAGCCAATGGGTAGAGCAAGGGGGTATTATATTACAATATTTAACTTTTTTATGTTTAATATTGTAATATGTATTTTGATTAAATCATCTTAATTTCATCCTGAATTAAGGTACTTCCTGCCATTAGTTTGTGAACAGGACACTTACCTGCAATAATTTTTACCCTTTTTACTTGTTCATCATCAAAATCAGCTTTTAACGTGATCGTATTTCTAATTCTGCGAAGCTGACCCCGGATAACGTATTTTTGTTCCTCTTCCGGTAAACTATTGATATCATCTATACGTTCTATGCTAAAGGTTAAGTCACAATCAATAGATTCAAAATCCCATTTTTTGTGATCTAAATATATTTTAATGGTCATAGCCACACATGCGCCTAACGAAGAAATAGCTAATTGTGTTGGTGTAGGACCTTCATCATTTCCTCCTGAGTCAACAGGTTCGTCAGTGATGATTTCATGTTCACCGATAGATATAATGGTTTTTAGTTCATTACTATTTGGAAGAGTTGTTTTGATGGGTGGAAATGCCATAATTTGTAATATTATTCGTTAATTATTTAGTAATATATTCTCTTGATACTCTAATAACTGAAAAAATTGTGATAATAGAAACTTATCAAGTAGTGGAATTATAAGATTAAGTTATGAAAGTTGTAGTATTAACAGGCTCGGGAATAAGTGCGGAAAGTGGTTTAGCCACATTTCGTGATTCAGGGGGCCTCTGGGAAGGTTATGATGTTATGGAGGTCGCTTCTATTCAAGGTTGGAAAGATAATCCCGGTAAAGTACTCGATTTCTATAATTTGCGCCGCAAGCAAGCTCTGAATGTAAATCCGAATGCAGGCCATATAGCATTGGCCAGATTGGATAAATATTTCGATGTTACTATCATAACACAGAATGTGGACAATCTTCATGAGCGTGCAGGATCTAAAAAAGTAATTCATCTGCATGGTGAGATTACTAAATCGCGAAGTTCAATTGATCCCGATCTAATTTATGATATAGGTGATAACGAAATCCATTTGGGTGATTTATGCGAAAAAGGATCACAGTTACGGCCACATATCGTTTGGTTTGGAGAAATGGTGCCTATGATGGATGTAGCTATAGAAGAGGTATTGGCTGCTGATATCTTTATAGTGATCGGGACTTCTTTAGTTGTTTATCCTGCAGCCGGATTGCTGGAATATGTATCTGAAAATGATCAGCTTTATATTATTGATCCTCAAAAACCAGATGTATATTTCAGTAATAAATTTCATTTTATCGAAAATACGGCTGCACATGGTACACCATTATTGGTTGATCAATTAATAGAGAGTTTTAAAGACAAATAAATTAGTATTAAAGTAAATACATTTAAAAATGACAGATAAAGATTTTACAGAATCTGAGAAAAAGGAAATTTTAAAATATCTTGTTCAATTTCTGAATATTGAGAAACGTTTTCCCCTTCTGCCCGGTGTGAAGGATATTAAATCAGTGGCTTTGTTCATTGGTCTGCCGGTAGAAGAGTTGAAAGAAATCAGGGATGAATTTGAAAAAAATGCTAAACAAGCTGCTGTTGAGCTATTAAAAGATGAAGATATAATTGATAAGGTTCAGAACGTACCATTTCAAGAAGGTGATACAATTCTGGTACTTGGTGATTCGATTACCGATGATTTACAAAGCTGGTTCGAAATATTCCGCCACTTATTGCAAATAGCTCTTCCTGATAAGAACCTTCAATTCATCAATGCAGCCATTGCGGAAGATACCTCTTTCAATGCTTTACAGAGATTCGACCGGGATGTGATTTCGCAAAAACCTGATTGGGTTATTGTTGCGTTAGGTACTTTCGATTCTATGCGTAAAAATTTTGCCGCTAACAGAACCATAGTATCATTAACGGAGTTTTGGGAAAATTTGAATACTATTGGATTAGCAATCAATGATATCACTGATAATCCGCCCATATGGATTACTCCGCCACCGGTGATGAAAGAAATAATGGATGAAACTCCGGAGTTTAATAGTATTGTGGAAGAGAAGGACCTCGTACAATACAGGGACGTGATATCGGGTAAAGATGGTTATATAGTCGATCCTATTGGATCACGAATGGGGCGTCCACCTGAAGCATGGAATTATCTGAATGATGGATTTCATCCTTCCCTGGCCGGACATATCAATACCGTTAAATCATTACTCAATGCATTGACAAATAAGGAAAATCATTCAGATCACGACCATCATGGTCACCATCATCATGATTAATCGTATGCTTTAAGAAGTATAAAGGGTAAAATAATTAAGTTTTACCCTTCTTTTTTAAAAGGCAATGTTAAGTTGAGCAACCTGCAATCCCATATGATAATTCATTTTATAACCATATGAAGTCTTTTGCAATGTGCTTAATGTCATGGGTGACAATAGAGATAACGTGCTGCTTTTCGATGTTTGTATCTGAACAAAACCTGAATTATCAGTTGTTGAATTGGAAACAGTATTTGAAAATGAGTCCTTTTTAAAACGGTAACCTGTTTTACTTAAGTAAAATGAGTCAATCAGTCCAAATCCAAAACCGGCCCAGACTCCGGCTCCACTTCCATACTGCAACCCTTTGACTACCGATTTATTGGCGATCAAGCTGATAGCCATGCCTATGATTGATCCCGTGGCACCCCCGTAAAATGTATCGAGCAAGACTATTTGAGTTGAATAATCAGCGTTGTTTAAAACTCCGTGAACAGTATAGGGCGAATTTTTCTGAGCATCAGTTAAATCAATAGCTCCTACTCCCAAACCATAAAGCGTTCCAAAACCTACGCCATACCTCATAGGAGTTAAATCGGAGTTATTAGCAAGAGCCATAGTTCCTCCTCCTAATAATGCACCATTGAATGTTCCAATAAATGTATCACTTGCCAGTATTTTAAGAACATCCTGAGCATTAGCGAAATTGCAGGTAAATGCCATAGTGAAGAGTGATAACGCCAGGACTATTGTAGATGATTTTATGAAACGCTGAATCATGTATAGCAAATATTTAATTTGTGTTGATTGCCAAATATATCCATAAATTATTTCAGGTGCTAAGATTACATGGATATCAGTATGGTTATGTTAATATTTGGAATAGACCGTCAATAATATTAAAGTCACACAAATTATTTACCCCTTGTTTTAAAAATAAATTATATCGGGGACAAAATAACAGTGATTATAATTTTTAAAAAGATATTTAGTTAAGATTAACAAACATAGAAAAAAAAGAATAAACGTTGAGATTAACCTGTTTAATTAAGTATTTATCGAAATTAAAAAGCGCTTTTTTAAACAATTATCGGTTCTTTTTTACTATATTCCAGATGGAATTTTGTTTCAATATAGGATTCATTTTTTTAGATTTAGAGTACACTTTTTAAAAAATAATTGTGAAAAAATGTTAGTAGAGAGAGATAAAAAATTAGTTCCCGGTAATATTAGAGATTTAAGGCCCTATGTGGCAGGAAAAACTATTGCGGAAGTTCAAGAGACGTATCATCCTCCCCGTATTTCAAAACTTGCATCTAATGAGAACCGGTTGGGATGTAGTCCGAAAGTAAAGGATGCTGTTAATAAAGCTCTCTCAAATATTCAGGATTATCCCGATCCCATATCCAGGAAATTAAAAAAAGAACTTGCCCGAAAATATGACGTAAAACCCGAAAATATTGTTGTCGGGGCCGGCTCGGAGAGTGTCATCTCAATGATCACTAAGGCTTTTTTCAATGATGGTGAAGAGGCTATTACAGCTGATGTTACTTTTCTTGGGTTTCGTATCCAATCGGCAATTCGAGGCGTGACCTTGCATCAACTGCCTTTGACGGATGATTACAGATATGACTTAACAGCCTTGGCCGAGGCTGTTAATGATCATACAAAAATGATTTATATAGCCAATCCTAATAATCCTACCGGTACTTATATTACAAAAACTGAATTCGAGTCTTTTATCCAAAAAGTACCGGACCATGTTTTGGTTGTGATGGATGAGGCATATTTTGAATTTGCTAAAGATATTCAGGATTACCCTGACTCCTTGAGCTATAAGTATGATAATGTACTGACACTGAGGACATTCTCAAAAGCATACGGTCTGGCAGGTTTTAGAATTGGGTATGGAATTGGACACGAGGAATTAATAGCAACACTTCATAAGGTAAAACTTACTTTCGAACCGACTACTTTGGCTCAGGCGGCGGCTTTAGCAGCTTTGGCAGATACAGAATTTCTCGATAAAACCAGAAAAATGGTTTCGATAGGTAAACAGAGGCTCTACACTTTTTTTGAGAAAAATAATATTCATTACATACCGACTTTTTCCAATTCCGTTATGATAATATTTCCCACTGAAGAAGAGGCCATATTCTTCACAAATGAAATGCTTAAGAAAGGGGTTATCCTCAGACGACTTGGTGGTTTTGGAATGCCCCGGGGAGTGAGAATAACTATTGGGGTGGATGAAGAAATCGAGCACCTCGAAAGAAGTTATGAAGAAATTTACGATGTGTAGGATGGTTTTTAAATAATTTTAAGCTATAAATCAATGATAGAGGTCCCTGATAACATTCTACACCTTGCCAGTTACAAACCGGGCAAATCTGTAGAGGATATCACAAAAGAGTTTGGGCTGTCGAGAGTAGTCCGGTTATCTTCGAATGAAAATACATTTGGCCCGTCGCCCAAAGCAGTGAAAACGATTACGGAAGCAATAGAATCAATGAACTGGTATCCTGATGCTTCCTGCACTTATTTGCGTGAAAAGATTGCTTCCAAATTTAATGTATCGGGAAAACAGGTTATTGTTGGAAATGGTTCTGAAGGGGTTCTATCCTACATATTTAAAACTTTTTTTGAATATGGTGATGAGTTATTGACTTCAGAAGGTACATTTGTAGCTGTTTATATCTGGGCAAAGGCCAATAATATACCCTGCAAAAAGATAAAATTGAAAGAAGATTATTCTTTCGATCTGGATACGCTTGTTAATAATATCACGGATAAAACCAAAGCTATTTATTTGGCTAATCCGAATAACCCGACCGGTACCCTATTTAATCATAGGGAACTAATGAATTTTTTAGCGAAGGTACCCGACGATATACTTGTCATTGTTGATGAAGCATATTACGAATTTGCACGTGTATTGTCAGAAACCTATCCTGACACCCTCGCTTCCGGTAAAAATAATGTCATTGTATTGCGAACATTTTCCAAAGCTTATGGCCTGGCGGGGGTTCGGATTGGTTATGGGTTAGCGAATGAAGAACTGGTAACTCAATTGATGAAAGTGAAGCTGACTTTTGAACCATCGATACTCGCACAGGCCGGCGGTATTGGTGCTATACAGGATGATGAGTATTTGGACAAGGTTATAGATAACAATAAAAAAGGTTTGAATTATTTTTATGAGGCCTTTGAAGTATTGAATCTGTATTATATTCAATCATACGCCAATTTTGTGATGATCGACTTTGCATCCGAGGAGCGTGTCAATTACGTACATCAGAAGTTAATGGAAAAGGGTATATTAGTAAGACCATTAAAAGGTTTTGGATTACCTCATTGCATGAGAATAACCGTGGGGCAACCAGATGAAAATGAGATGTTTGTAAACGCCCTGAAAAAAATCTTATAATCAGAAAAAATTAATGGAATATTTTTATGAAAGCTTCGAACAAAGATGAAAATGCTGTTGTTCTTGAAGGCATTGACTGGAAAAAAATTGCAAGGCTAATGATGACCTCCCGGGCCATGGATGATTTGGAGGAAAACAAACTGGTTCCGGAAAAGAAAGTATTATATCAGTTTTCGGCGAGGGGGCATGAATTAGGCCAGATCTTATTGGGATCTTTATTAACCCATAAGTATGATGCCGCAAGTGCTTACTATCGTTCAAGGCCTTTATTATTATCTTTGGGATTGACGAATGAAGATGCGCTGGCAGCGCCGATGGGTAAATCAGGCGGTTACAGTAATGGCCGGGATATTGGTGTTGTCTGTAATCTGCCGGCAAAAGAAAGTGCTAAAGTATTACCTATGGCCGGTGATGTCGGATCACAGTATACACCTTCCATCGGTTGGGCACAAGCTATTGAATATCGAAGAAAAGAATTGGGTGAAACGGATTATGACGGTGCCATATCGGTAGTTTTAGGAGGTGATGGTTCCGTGGCAACTAATGGTTTCTGGTCGGCTTTAACGATTGCAACCACACAGAATTTACCTGTTCTGTTTTATATTGAAGATAACAGTTATGGAATATCTGTAACAAGTGATTATCAGACACCCGGTGGGAATATTGCCAATAACCTTTATTCATTTAAGAATATCAGGATATTTGACGGGGATGGCACAGATCCCGAAGAAGCTCAGGAATTATTGAAACAATCGGTTGATTATGTTCGGGAACGTAATGGACCCGCCTTAATACGTTTGACAGTGCCTCGCCTGAATGGTCATTCATATCAGGACAACCAATCGTACAAAACACCGGAATTACTTAAAGAAGAGCAGGCTAAAGACCCTCTGAAAAAACTGAATAAGCTCCTGGTACCAAAGTACTTATCAAAAAAAGAGTGGCAGGAACTGGAAAAAGAAACACGTGAAGAAGTTGCAAACGCATCCGAATCGGCTTTAAACCGTCCTGAACCTGATCCTGATGAAACTGAAAAATATGAATTTTCCGAATTTAATAAGGACGGTTCCCCGGATATCCAGATGGTCGGTGGACTTGCAACTGAAGGGCATACTTTCCCTGAAAGCAGTGAAACACCTGAACCGGAGAAACACCGTATAAATATTGTAGAAGGAATAAGGAGAACATTAGAATATGAACTCAAAACAAATCCCAAATTATTAGTTTTTGGAGAAGATGTCGGGGCAAAAGGTGGTGTTCACGCTGCTACAATGGATCTTCAAAAAGAGTTTGGTATAAACAGGGTCTTTGATACAAGTTTATCGGAAGAAGGAATCATTGGCCGTTCTGTTGGTTTGGCATACGCCGGACTAATGCCCGTAGCGGAAATTCAATTCCGTAAATATGCTGATCCTGCTACGGAGCAGTTACATAATTGCGGAACAATCAGGTGGCGTACAGCTAACCGATTTGCCGCTCCTATCGTTGTTCGAATGCCCGGTGGCTTTGCAAAAGTCGGGGATCCCTGGCACAGTCTGTGTAACGAGGTCGAATTTCTGCATTCCGTCGGCTGGCAAGTTGCCTTCCCTTCAAATGTTGAAGATGCCGTTGGGTTATTACGAACGGCTATGCGAAGTAATAATCCAACAATGTTCTTTGAACATCGAAATTTATTAGATGCCAAATATGCACGGCGCCCGTACCCGGGTGATCAGTATGTCGTTCCATTTGGTAAAGCAAAGATATTGCAAGAGGGTGATGACCTAACTATTGTTACCTGGGGCGCAATGACTGAAAGGTGTGAAAAAGCAGCGAAAGAAACAGGTATTTCAGCTGATATAATTGACCTGCGAACATTGATGCCCTGGGATAAAAATGCCATAATACAATCCTTGAAAAAGACGAATAGATGTCTCATTGTTCATGAAGATACTCAGACAGCCGGATTTGGAGCCGAGATTAGCGCTGTATTAGCAAAAGAAGCTTTTAGTTTACTCGACGCTCCCATTGAACGAGTTACGATGCCGGATATCCCGGTTCCGTATAATATTGGTTTGATGGACGCTGTGATGCCAGGCGCAGATACGATTAGTACTAAAATGAAGGAACTTGTAAACTTTTAAAATCTTACAAAAAGAAGCTGTTTTTCCCAACATAACGGCCTCTTTTTGAAAGCTTATGTTTATATAAGAGATCCTTGATATTATAGTTATTTGTACCTATTGATATCCCCCAATTATATTGATTGATACCGGAACAATTGAACTATTTGATATGTTTTTTATAATTGTCAAATAGTTCTTCTATATTATAAAGTAGTTCCCATTGTGTATAAGGGCTGTTTTCGTTGATCAGGAAATTATATTTCTGATTGCTGTCTATAAGCAGTTTCATTGTTGCGATGATATAAGATGTATGAATAAAAAATGTGATATTATTTACAATAATCACGTAATAACTCGTAGTTTATATAAATTAAGTTTATAGTGATTGATTAATACACTTCAAATATTATGATCCCTTCTGAAAACAAATCTTACATAACGAAGTTATGGTATGATATACAGAAGGGAGACAAGTATGCATTAGCCGAGTTATTTGAGGATCAATATGTCCGTTTGTATAACTATGGACGTAAATTTTCGAATACGGAGTTACTTGTCGAGGATGCCATACAAGATGTCTTTATTTCAATATGGCAAAGTCATAATAAATTAGCTGATGTATCTTCGGTCGAATCCTATGTGTTACTATCCTTTCGCCGGCGTCTAATACGTCTTATAAATAAAGAACGTAAGATGATCAATAAGTTGCCTGTTGTTGAACCGGATATCAATTTTATTCCGGAAGAATTTCATTTTGATGACGATGGTAATAATGAACGTCATGAAATATTAGTGGACGCTCTGAATAAATTGCCGGCTCGCCGGAAAGAAGTTTTATACTTGCATTTTTATAACGGGATGGATTATGAAGAAATATCTCAAATTATGAATCTGCACATACAAACCGTTCGGAATTATGTGTCTAAAGCTTTAATAACCGTTCGCAATATCTTAAGCGATGGTAAAATACCACGTCTATTATCCTATCTTGTTATTTTTATTACTTACATCTATCGATAATTTTATTATACCCTACTTCTCTGGTATAAAGTATTTATCACATCATATCCTGATAATTTAATTTTTTTCAATCTGCATGATTATAAATCCGATTGGCATGTCTCTATATACATAAAGCAACCATAACGGAATAGTTTCAACAGTTTGAAAAGACAACCCAAACATGTAGAGGATTTACTGGCTGATGAGTCATATCATCGTTTTGTAAACGGAAAAGCTAGCGAATTTGAAAAATTAGAATGGAATGAATGGATAAACAGGAGTCCTGTTCATTTCAAGCTGCACAGTAATGCAAAGAAAATCCTCAAAAATATGAGGATACATTCTACTCATCATCCGAATGTTCGAAGAGCCCGGGAAAAGCTGGAAAAGAAGTTGATAAATAAAAATGATTTATCTTCGATCGATTCCTTGATCGAGGTTAAGGATAAAGGATTTGGCTTGCCTGCTTTTATTCGAATGGCAGCCGTTATAACAGTAGCATTATTAACAAGTTATTATATTTGGGGGAATTATAAATTACGGCAGCAGTCTTATAAAGAACCCGTTACAACACAAAGTCTAACTACAGATTACGGGGTACAGAAAACGTTAAAATTAAGCGATGGTTCAAGTATCATTCTTGCACCTAATTCAAGTCTGACTTATGCAAGTGATTGGTTGTCAAAAGATATCAAAAAAATCAGTTTGCAGGGAGAGGCTTATTTCAATATCAAGGGTGAACATCGCACAAAAAATAAACCGGAATTTGAGATATCAACCCCGGATGGAATCATACGGGATTTTGGTACTCAATTCAACGTATCGACATTTAATAGCAAAACATCTGTTGTCTTAGAAAAAGGCATCGTATCTGTTCTTCATAAAAATGAAGAAGACGCGATCAGGTTAAAACCCAAACAAATGGCGGTGATTTGGAAAAATCATCCCGAAGTATCGGTTAGGAATGTTAACCCGAAAGTTTATACCTCATGGACAACAAATGTCTTGTATTTCGATCATACGCCATTAAGAGACCTTGCACAAACTTTAACTAACAGGTACGGTGTAACGGTTGTTGCATCCGATCCTGCACTGTTGGATAAAAAGCTATCAGGTGCTATCGATAAAACTGACATCAAGTCTTTATTAGCTGTAGTCTCAAGAGTTTTACACATAAACATGACTTTAAAAAGTGACACTATTCGTGTACAAAATATGGATTTGAAAACATCCCAAAAAGGAGCCATATATGATTAAAAAGAAGATACCATTTATAATTTTAATGTTTCTTTTTGTTGGGTGGAGTAATGTATTCGCTTCTGTTCAAGCGAATAAATCAACTGCCCCATCAAAAGCTGTTACATATTCAAACATGTATACTTCGGCAGGCATACATTCACATTTATATGTTAAAAGTATGCCGTTGAAAGATGCATTAGGCATTATACATAATCGTTTTCATGTAATCTTTCTTTATGAAAGTGATATTCTGAACGGTAAAAAAGTACAATATGAGAAACCGCTTCCCGATAAACAGGATGCTGCGGTTAAAGCCGTATTAAAAGGCCAAAACCTATTGGTCAATCGACTAAATGATCATTTTTATGCTATTTTTTCGAAGAAAAAGTCTAATAATGATCCGGCATCAACTTCCATCAGAATACAACAGACAACGATTCAGGGTAATGTTACTGATTCACAATCAGGAGAGGCATTACCCGGTGTGAATATTGTTGTTCCGGGTACGACGATTGGTACTTCCACTGATAATAAAGGACATTATTCATTAAGTGTACCCGATAATGCCGATTCCTTAACGTTTTCTTATATCGGTTATAAGACGCAAAGAGTGGCGATCAATGGCCGGACTGAAATAGATATCGCTTTACAACCGACAACCATCAGCTCCGGACAAGTTGTTGTAGTTGGATACGGTACTCAGAGGAAAAGTGATTTGACCGGTTCCATTTCCACAGTGAAGGGTTCTGATGTTAGTAGAATACCAACCACAAATGTTGATAATGCTTTACAGGGTCAGGTAGCCGGTGTACAGGTAACCCCCAATTCAGGTCAACCGGGTGCTTCAGCTACGGTTCGTATTCGTGGTGTGGGTACGCTGAATAACGCCTCGCCAATATATGTTGTCGATGGGATGATCACCGATGATATATCCTATCTCAACCCGGAAAATGTTCAATCGGTTGAGGTGCTTAAAGACGCATCTGCTACGGCTATTTACGGATCACGCGGTGCTAATGGTGTGATTATTATCACAACTAAGAAAGGTACACGTAATGAGAAAGCACAAATAAATTTCAATGCTTATTACGGATGGCAAAGCATACAGAATAAAATTTCTCTTACAAATGCTTCACAATATGCTACTCTCGTGAATGAATTGAATGCCAATGAAGGACGCCCACCGGCATTTCAAAATCCCAGTTCACTTGGAGCAGGAACGAACTGGCAAAATGCTGTTTATCAGACATCACCAACTGAG
>DATFMH010000099.1:0-22720 GCA_035267045.1 Balneolales bacterium | reverse complement strand
CCCTTTTTAAATTGTTGGATATGAATAAGAATTTTATTCCAACAAATTGTCATCATCAAGCAGTGATTGACACTCTAAAGCAAATCTCTCTTCATTCTTTCAAATTCTTCTTTTGTTATTTCTCCCCGGGCGTATCTCTTTTTCAAGATATCCAGTGCACTCTCCTGTCTGAATGGTGATTGATTGCCACCTTGTGGCTTTAACCAATAAAACAGAAGTACTATAATCCCAATTAATATTATAGGCCAAATAAACATCCACCAACCTCCGTATAATTCAGGCATATGCATATATTCATCCGCTTAGTTCCTTTTTCCATTATGTATCAAATAAAATAATTTCTTTTTTATTCCCGGATTTGTGACAGGATATAGAATCGGCGTCACCTTTATTCCCGGTGATAAACCAGGAATTTTATAAATCATTTGTTGTATTTCTTTAACGATTTTCAAAGCAGATCCAGTTACGTTTCATTTCTCTCTGTCTGTAATATAATCTATCATACCTTAAATAAAGATTAAGATGACCTTAAAAATAATTAAGGTCGATTAGTGAATTTTCCGCCCGGATATTCCGTACCCGAACCTTAAATTTTTTTTAGTTGTATACTATAGGGGGGTAGACTATTTTAGAAATGTTAGAAGCTTTGTTTTTAAAATTAATTTGAATAAAGAAAAGAGGTAATTATGGCTTTAGATCCTGTATGTGAAATGCAAGTAGATGAGAAAACGGCAGAATACACAACTGAGTATAATTGCAAAAATTATTATTTCTGTGCTGCCGGATTTAAGAAGTCATTTGAGGAAGAGCCCGAAAAATTTCTCAAAAGGAAAAACGACTCTCATCATCATCACGGACATCACCATTGATTACATTTAGTCAGAAAGGAGTAACATTATGAATCCTAAATCAATCGAGTGTCCTGTAACTGGAAAAATTATCCGGGATATTAGTAGCGCTCCTTCAACAAACTATAAGGATAAAACCTATTATTTCTGTTGTAAAGGTTGCCTGAAGAAATTTGAAGCACAACCGGATTATTATTTGAGTGGTTCTCATTCCGGTGGATGCTGCCATGGTCACTGCTGATTTTCGATCATTAGCCCGGATTATTCACCAAGAAATTTAATCGTGATCAATCACGTAAGATTTGGGGGAAATTTCGCGGCTTTTTTTAGTGTCCTCAAAATCGATGATTAGTTTATTTTTTATAAGTTACTTTATTTACAATATGATATGAATTACTTTTTATTGGTTACGTGAATAATTCGGGTTATATCTATTTTCTAATCCTGTTTATCCTGCTGGATTAGAAAATAGATATAACAATAAGCCGCTACAGCTCACCTTTTCATTAATACTTAACATTAAGAGTCATGAAAAAGATTATCAAAATTCAATTATTTATTCTTTTGGGAATATTTCCATTATTAAGTGCTTGCGGACAATCAAATAATACTGCCCGGCAAGATACGGCAAGTAATACCGGAACATTTTCTGTCATCAAGCAGCAAATGGATAAAATTGATGATTCTTTCCAAAAGAACAGCAGCCACTTTTCTGAAGAAGCCCGTCAAACATATCATCAGATGCAATCTTTATGGATTACCATGCAAGCCCGCCACACACGAATGACACATAATCGAAGTGGAATGATGGGTTCTAACGGAGGTATGATGGGTGGACGCATGATGCGAAGTGGAATGATGGGTAATTCGGGTGGAATGCGAGCACAGATGTTGTCATATGTTCGTAGAATGCAACAGATGATGAACAAATCCGGTAATAAAACCATGGCTTCGATGTTTGCCAAAATGGGAAGTATGATGAATAGCTTGCAACCCGGTTCCGGGCCGGATAGTACTACCGCTTCTTTATCCGGAGATAAAGTAATACCCGCTATCGACGGTAAGAGATTGTTCGAAAATACTTGTTCCAGCTGCCATGGAAGCAACGGTGCCGGAATGGCAGGTGTTTTTCCTCCTTTGAACGGCTCTCCTTTAGTAACCGGTAATAAAGAAATACCGATTAAGATAGTTCTTCAAGGTCTTGAAGGCCCACTCAAAATTAATAAGACTCATTATAACAGTATGATGCCCTCTTTCGAAGGTTCCTACAGTGATGCACAGATCGCCGCTATTATTACTTACCTGCGATCGTTACCCAAAAACAATGCAGGTGAAGTAACAGCTAAAGATGTTGAAGAAGTCCGCAAACAAGTCGCTAATCATAGCGGTTACTGGACATCCAAAGAACTTGGAATAAGTGATAATTGATAATGGATCATTGTTTAAACCGCGCAGCAGCTTAGCCTTGTTACATCTTTTTTAAAAGTAAGCGCCGTTAATTTTATGGCTTCGGATAATGTAAGATACGGATGCAATTCGGATGCCAGTTCGGATACGGTGATATTATGTCTCATTGCCAATGACAATTCCATCAATAATTCTGAGCCTTCCGGAGCAAGGATACGGGCTCCTATCAGTTTATCATCTTTCTTATTGCGCAATAATTTGATAAATCCACGTGTATCTCTGGCAGCCATGGCCCGGGGCACCTGGCCAAGTGATAGTTTGGCAATTTCATAATCGATTCCGGCTTCTTTGGCTTCCCGTTCATTCATTCCAACTCCGGCCAACTGCGGATCCGTAAAAATAACCCACGGCAATACGCGGTAATCTTTTTCCTTCCTGCCTTTTGTCATGGCATTTTCGGCAGCCAGATTTCCTTCGTAAGCGGCAGTATAAACAAACTGCTGTTCACCGGTGACATCTCCCACCGCAAATATATTGGATTTATTGGTACGAAGTGTATCATCTACCGGAATGTAACCACGTTCATTGGTATGAATACCCACATGATCCAGATTTAACGCATTCGTGTTTCCCTTCCGTCCCGTTGCCACCATTATATGTGAACCTTTGATAATTTGTTCTTCCCCGTTATGTGTAATCTTTAATACAACTTCATCACCAACCGGGTAGACTCTTTCCAATTTGACTCCGGTTACAATCGTAATCCCCTCATCTTGCAGGTATTTTGACAGATCCTCTGTGATATCCGGATCTTCTGTGGGAAGGATGCGTTCCGATCGCTGTAAAACAGTTACTTTAACACCTAAACGCCGAAACAACTGGGCGTTTTCGAGGCTAACATATCGACCTCCCAGAATTACCAAATGATCAGGCTTATCATCCAATTCATATGCACTTTCATTGGTCAGATAATCAATTTCCCGGAGCCCCGGTATATCGGGGACAAAAGGTCCTGCTCCCGTGGCAATCATGATATTGTCTCCTTTGTAGGTCTTTCCGTCTACTTCTACTACATGATCAGAGATCATTCGGCCATGGCCACGAATCAGATGAATATTCGGATCATCACTTATCACATCCACATATTTATGTTGACGCATATCGGCAACCAGTTCTTTTTGTTGCTGAACGACGCGTTTAAAATCACTAACCTGGCTTTGAGCCTCAATCCCCTCAAAGTGCATATGTGAGGCATGGAAATTTGCTTCTCCGGCACGTATCAGCGTTTTTGAAGGGATACAACCTACATTCACGCATGTACCTCCAATCGGCAGACCATCATTCACCATGAGGACTTTACCCCCCATCTCGCTTGCCTTGAGTGCGGCAGCAAAAGCCGCAGATCCACCGCCAATAATTAAAAGTGAATACTTATCAGAACCATTTTTACGTGAAGTTTTTTTTAATATACCTGCCATATCTTTCTCTGTATCTTTATCACTGATTACTCGGTAAACACCAATTGAATTTATTATTCGAGCTAACCCGGATTATTCACCAAGAAATATTGTCGTGATCAAGGCGAATTTAAAAATGCGCATGAAATATACAATGGTACTTTGATTAAGCATTTTTAAATTCAACGCAGAGCACGGCAACATTTCGCAGCGTTTTTTAGATTCCTCAAATTTGAGGAATGCGTTATTATTTACAATAATATTGTTTTTCAAAACGCTATGTATTGATTCTTGTAATATACGTGAATAATTCGGGTTAATTTTTTCTCGTTGGTATGAGAGGGATCAAAATCAATCACAGCTTTATTTTCAGGATAGCTAACCTCTCTCCCGATAACGCCCTTTTTATCCAGGCTTTTATAAATAGTATCCGCACAGTGCGCACAACTCATGCCAGACACTTCAAATATTACTCTCTTTTGCATATGACTAAACTAAAATCTTAAATACCGTTAAGTATAAATATAACTTAAAAACAGTGTCTCTAAGTTCATATACCTTCTATTATTGTCCTAAAGATAACATTCCTATTCCTTTTTTTTCATGATTTCTTCGTTATTTGCCGGATTTGGCCATATGTTTTATCCAAAGGTCATATGAAGGCAACATTTATGTTTTCTGAATGTTATTAAAACAATTCGTTTCTTTATGTAATTTAATTATTTGAAGCGATTTAACATATTCGATCTTAGGCAGGTAAAATTAACCCTGAAATTTTAAAGCAAGCAATATTATTATGCACCTTATTCCGGAATGGGCTCCGAATATACATCCCCTGGTTGTTCATTTTCCCATAGCACTACTCATTTTTGCTGTTATTTTCGATTTCCTGGCTCTCATCTTCAAAGATCATCACTGGTTAAGTACGGCAGCGTTGATCTTATATGTAATTGGTTCCGGTACGGCCATTCTTGCATTATTAACCGGTTCTGATGCCGCAGACGGATTAAACATACCTTTAGCAGCCAAACATGCCGTAAGTGTCCACTCTGACTGGGCACATGATACGGTTTGGTTTTTTAGTATTTTTACCGTGGTCCGGTTATATTTTTTCTGGGAGGGAGAACATGATAAAAATTATTTCAAATATGGAGTATTCTCGCTCGGATTGGTCGGTGTTTTCTTGCTTTACAAGACGGGTGATCACGGAGCTGAGCTGGTCTATAAATATGGCCTTGGAACTCCCGCCGTTCAGGCACAAAGAGATGCCTCAATTCCATCCGTTGTAAACGGCCACACCCCTACAATGGATTCCAAAGGAGGCTGGAGCTGGGTTACCGGTCCCGATGCCGACCAGGTACTAAAAAATGATTTCAAGTGGGTGATAGGCTCTTCATCTTATCTTAACCCCAAAGTTATTAGGAATGAACATGGTCAATCACTACTTGAATTGAATGCGTCCGGGAAACCTGCATTGTTTGTCTTCCCTCACAATATGAATATCCTCCAGACCAATGCCCGTTTCAAAATGGAAAATTTTAAAGGTGAAATAGCCCTCGTTGATCACGTCGAAGATTCCGAGAACTATGATTTCCTGGCTCTCAAAAACGGGAAAGTATTACAGGGACGCATGGAGGACGGGAAACTCAATGTCATGAAAATGAAAAAAGTCAAAGCTTACAGCTGGATTACCTTAGCACTGGATATTGCCGGCCGTCACCATCTTGGCCATTTGAATGGGAAAGAGGTTACCCACACTCATATTGATCTGAGGGCACCGGCTCCCGCAGGATTATACATCAATGGAACGGGTAAAATTTTATTGAAATATTATAACGCCAGTGTTATTCCTGTCGTCCGTGATAATGAATAATGTTTTCAGATTGATCCAATGAAATCTTATAAGGTTGAGATGCCGGTTTTTAGGTGCCTGGTTTTTATTTCGGCTTTTTCATCTTCCGTACCTGACGGCACAGTCGGTTTGGCGGACAATTTTTTGCTACCGATATGGGGTACCTAACGGCACACCGTGCGCCCAATCCGTGCTCATTGCCCATGCGCTGTGCGTCTTTCTCCAGCCAACCTCCATGCCCGTGCCCCATGCCAATGCTCTTTGTTCTTTGTTCTTTGTTCTTTGTTCTTTGTTCTTTAATATTTACCAAAAAAGCCCTTCCAAAACATTAAGAAGCATGTTCCTTTTTCAGGATTTTTAGATGCTTGAGCATATCAGCAGTCATTTCTGCAATATCATAACCAGGTTTCCAGCCCCAATCATTGCGTGCTTCAGAATCATCGATACTGGCCGGCCAGGAATCGGCTATCGCCTGACGGTTATCCGGATTGTACCGGATGGTAAATTCCGGAATAAGCTTTTTAATCTCCTTTGCCAGCTGGCTGGGTGAAAAAGACATTCCAGAGATATTATAACTGGTCCTGATCTTAACATCGGAGGCTTTAGCATGCATCAACTCGATGACTGCGCGTATGGCATCCGGCATATACATCATCGGTAAAAAAGTATCCGCGGAAAGGAAACAGGAATAGGTCTCCCCTTCAAGTGCCTTGTGATAAATATCGACAGCATAATCGGTCGTTCCACCACCGGGCAGGGCATCATAACCAATTAGACCGGGATAACGGACACTCCTGACATCCACACCGTATTTTTTATGATAATAATCACACCAGCCTTCGCCCGCAATTTTGCTGATCCCATAAACCGTATTCGGATCCATAATAGTTCGCTGAGGTGTATTTTGTTTTGGGGAATGGTCGCCGAACACGGCAATAGAGCTCGGCCAAAATATACGTCCCAATTTCCGTTCCCTGGCAATTTCCAATATGTTAAGTAATCCATCCATATTGAGCTTCCAGGCTAATAGCGGTTTCTCCTCACCCCGGGCAGATAGCATCGCAGCAAGATGATAGATATGTGTGACCTGATAACTGCCAATGATTTCATCCAAATGTTGTTTATCAAGAACGTCAAGATGTTCGAACGGTCCACTATGTACTCTCTCATCATCAGGTGTTGTGATATCCGTAGCTATCACATTATTCTCTCCATAAATTTTTCGCAATTCCCGGGTCAGGGTCGATCCAATTTGACCACAAGCCCCTGTAACTAATACTTTTTCTTTTTCATTCATCCTTGTATCCTGTTTAAGAATCTTAAATCATACATTCATTAAAGATATTACTTTTTGCCCTTTTTATTTAGCAAAATCATCTGACGGTTACACTTTCTCTTTTATGAACCGGAAAGAAATCATTAATAAAGTTGTCTTTTTTTATTAGCTTATCATTGATATTTCAAGAAAAAACGGACCTATAAATATAAAGGTTATCATATATGTTTGGTGAAATGAAAAAATACCTTCAGAAAGAGATAAACGATATTAAAGAAGCGGGTTTATACAAAAACGAACGTATCATTACATCACCCCAGAAAGCGATTATTACGTTACAGGATGGCAGTGAAGTCATCAATTTTTGCGCCAATAATTACCTGGGGCTGGCCGATCATCCAAAAATTATTGAAGCAGCACACAAAACACTCGATGAGCACGGTTATGGAATGGCATCTGTTCGTTTTATCTGCGGTACTCAGGATATCCATAAAGAACTTGAACGTAAAGTTTCAGAATTTTTGGGTACGGAAGATACGATTTTATATGCTGCTTGCTTCGATGCTAACGGGGGAGTTTTTGAGCCACTCCTCGGACCCGAAGATGCTATTATTTCGGATGAATTGAATCATGCCTCTATTATAGATGGTGTACGGCTTTGTAAAGCGCAACGCTACCGGTTTAAGAATAACGACATGGACGACCTGGAGGAGCAGCTCCGGATCGCCGATAAAAAAGCACGTCATAAAATTATTTGTACCGATGGAGCCTTTTCGATGGACGGTATCATTGCCCGGTTGGATAAAATCGTTGAACTGGCGGATAAATACGACGCCCTGGTGATGACTGACGAGAGCCACTGTACCGGTTTTCTTGGCAAAACCGGACGCGGCGCCATCGAACATCGCAACGTAATGGGAAAAGTTGATATTATTACCGGAACTTTCGGTAAGGCTTTGGGGGGAGCATCCGGCGGATTTACTTCCGGGCGTAAAGAAATCATTGAGATGCTGCGGCAACGTTCCCGGCCATATTTATTCTCAAATACATTGGCTCCTGCTGTTGTTGGAGGTAACCTGGCAGCTCTTGAATTACTCTCCGAAAGTACGGAATTACGTGATAAACTTGAAAATAATACAAAATATTTCCGGGAACAGATGACAGATGCCGGATTTGATATTGTTCCGGGTGTACATCCTATTGTTCCCATCATGTTATATGATGCGAAACTCTCGCAGGATATGGCTGAAAAAATGCTGGAACGCGGTATCTATGTGATCGGTTTTTATTACCCGGTTGTACCAAAAGGCAAAGCCCGCATACGTGTTCAACTCTCAGCTGTTCATGAAAAAGAACACCTGGATAAAGCCATAAATGCTTTCGTAGAAGTAGGTAAAGAGTTGAATATTATTTGACGGTTTTCTTCCCACTTTTTTAAGGCGATGTTATTTATATAATGGCATTGCCTTTTATATTTTATACATTTTGCGCCGTATAATAGCTTCCAGATTAACCATCATTACTAAGTATTCGTAATAATCCGGACTCTTCAACATCTGAATCCACAATCTGTCGATTTCAACCGGTTGTAATTTCCCTGCGATATACAGATCAATTGTATGTAATATTTTAGTTTCTTTCTTCATCTCATATATAAGACTCACGAAAACGTAATTAATTACAGATATTAAAAATGTCTAACATCATTCATAGTAATTAAAGTTCAACATCCAGTGTATTTGTTTCCGTACTCATAAAATTCAATTATTGCTGTCCGGGGAAAACTTTGCTCAATAGTTTCTATGAGGTAAGAATCTCATTTCCCTCATTCGTAACGCTTGTTATTCCAAGGCCGGAGTCGTCCAAAGATGCATCGCTGTTTAGGGGTGGATCACAAAAACGAAATCGAATTCAGGATGAATCTTTCACAAAGGCGAGGAACTTTCTTATTAAATTTCACTAAAATCTAACTTATTCACGTATAAAATTGTGATTATCAAGGAATTTGAAATTTAACCGGACAACAGTGAAATTCATATCATAATTATGGTAGAATTTGGATGATTTATCAATTATGATAATATACTCTGACAGTTGTACCGGATGAAATAACATCTGATTTTCATATAACTCAAATAAACATAATCACAGAGGAAAACTTTGCCCGGATCTTTAAGTCAATTATTAGTTAGTCCTGTTTTTGCCTGGGTTATTTTACCCATCTTGATCATACTTGCCCGAATATGTGATGTATCTCTTGATACCATACGCATCATATTCATTATAAACGGGAAAAAGTATCTGGCTCCATTTTTGGGCTTTTTTGAGAGTTTAATATGGTTATTAGCCATCACACAGATCATGCAGCACCTGACCAATCCGGTGTGTTATATAGCTTATGCATTCGGATTTGGTTTAGGTACTTATGTGGGTATGCTCATCGAAGAAAAACTGGCGGTTGGATATGCTATAATAAGAGTCATCACGAAAAAACCCGCCAATACTTTAATCGAAGCTTTGCAGGCTAAAAACTATCGTACAACCACCGTCGAAGCAGAAGGCAAGATAGGTAAAGTGGATGTCATCTTCAGTATTATACGCCGTTCGGACATCAATCATTTTATTGAAATCATTAAAGAGTTCAATCCAGCGGCATTTTATACTGTTGAAAGTGTCCGGTCTGTCAGCGGTGATATTGGATCCATATCAAAAATGATCTATTACCCCAAAAAGTCAGTACATAATCTCAATCCATAATAATCGTTACCAACAAAAAGGGAAAAATGGAATCAATAACACAAAACAACACGAATCCAACTCAAACCGCTCATATCCGCAAAGGCAGGTTCTTAGAATATATTACGGTTACATGGGATGTACTGGAGGCCTTAGGCGCCATGACGGCGGCCATCCTTTCGGGAAGTGTCGCTTTGTTGAGTTATGGAATAGATTCCATTATTGAAGTATCATCAGGTTCCATACTGTTGTGGAGATTACAAGAAGGTGAAAAAGGAGAAGCAAGAGAACAGGTCGCTACCCGTTTGGTTGGGTTTAGTTTAATAGCATTGGCTGTGTATATTCTTTATGATGCGGGATCTTCATTATACCTGCATAATCCACCCGAAACGAGTTATTTGGGTATTGCTATTGCAGCTGGTTCTGTGATCCTTATGCCATTATTAGCCAGGGCAAAAAGGAAAGTAGCTCAGGATATCTCAAGTAAAGCGATGCACACTGATTCCAGGCAAACAGATATCTGCGCTTATTTATCAGCTATTCTATTAGCGGGTTTGGGATTGAATGCTCTTTTTGGTTGGTGGTGGGCTGATCCTGTGGCCGCACTCATTATGATACCAATCATCGCAAAAGAAGGTTGGGAAGCTTTACAGGGTGAGACATGCGATGACGATTGTTGCTGAAATTTAGAATGATTTTTTACCAAAGACGGCCTTTTTTCAATTCTTCGTCTTTTTCTTCATTTTCTAACGTTTTTTCCGTTTCCGGTTCGGTATGATGTACTTCCTCATATTTCTGTATTCCAGGCACTGAAAATGTTATTTTCCCATTTGAAATCTCCTTAACTGCCCGTAAAATCTCCTGATCGACTTTCTGAGCTTTATTAACATTTCCTTCTAAAAAAGCTCCTTCATCAATTCTAATTGTTTTACACAGGCAATCACCTTCTAAGGAAGCTTCAGATGAAAGATACAGACCAGATCCAGAAGCCACATTCCCCTGAACCTTACCATAAACGTCTACTGTGACTCCGGTAATATTTCCAACGATAACGGCATTCTCTGAGACTATAAGTTTTCCGGAAGAGACACAATTTCCTTTGATATATCCCCCGATTCTTAAATTATCCTCCGTTATAATATCCCCCGATATCTCAGTACCTTCAGAAAACACTGTAAACCCGACTCTTCCTGTTTTCCTTGATATAGAATTTTTATCCTTCTTTTTCATAAAATATTAATAACCTGGTACTAATTATATTTCCAACTCTTTACAAAAACTGAAGAGTAAAGTTATGTTAATCCCAAAACATTATTAAATAACCAAAAGCCAAATATAACTACTTAGATATCAGGGCAAAACTTCTACAGTTGTCAGTAATTGACACAGACAATCAATTTAAGAAAACCAGCCATTTTAAAAATCCGGATGAAGTATAAGTCTTCACTACATCCGGTCTGTCATAGTGATTACACTTTGTAGTTTATACACTTCTCCCCATGGCGATTTTTAAATAATAAAACCGTTTCTTATAGTCCGGTCTATCACATGCTATCATCAAACAAAGCTACTGCAGATTGGTAATTACCGATATCTAAACCTACAGCAGTAGATCGGTCACCGCCATTCAAATGTAACGAGTTGTAGCAATATCCCCGACTGGCCAGAGACTGGGGATCGTCAACAATCTGAGTTTCAAGAACGCCATCAAACTCTTCCTTGAAACAGTCTACCAATTCCGGATACAATGCACCGCCACCTGTCAGATATAATTTTTGTGATTTTTCAAAATCGGCATCTGAATATGCTTTTCGTAACTCGGGGGAAATAATATCCTTATAATAATTGGTAAGAACTTCTTTTCTAAGCGGTTTTAAATCAATTTTTTTCCTATTAAGTATGATATATCCATTCCTGAGACCGGCATCAAGTTGATGCTCTGTTTTCATACCCAAATAATTATTTTTTCTCAATTCTGTAATCATGTTGTTCAGTGCATATCGTAACCCATTAACACTGACAGCGGTACGATGTACAATCCCGCTTTCCGTTGATAAAACGGATTCGAATGTTCCGTAACCTAAACTTGCTACAAAAAAGTTTCCACTTATCTGTTGTTCTCCTTTTCTAAGTCCGATTATACATCCGGCGATCTCAGGTAGAACATCAATTTTATTAACACGAACAGTTACAGATTTAACACCACCACCATTAAAAGTTGATGAATCATAATCAATCACATTTTCTTCTGAAAGAAGATTCATTGCCTGATTTTTATACAACTGATAGGTAGAAAAAGGAAATCCTGTTGTAACGGTAACCGGTTCTTCCCTGCTGTTGTGGCTTAAAAGCATACCTGCTTTTGCCAGTAATTGATAATCCAAATCAGAAGGAGCGCTATTCACATTTTTGTGAGGTGAGATCCCTTCTGTTAGTGCTAAATTTCCAATTAAATAACTTTCATCATCATGGTATAACTTTAAACCATTTAGAAGATTTGCTGAAACGTTTGCCAGGTTACTATTATTTGTTTCGATAGCGCTTGGAAATATATATGATTTGATCATTTTACTATTTTTTTTGTGATAAGCCCCTGTAACGGTTTTTTAGTATATGAATATTGCGTTTATCTTTCAATATTTAAACAATGTATAATGTAATTAATTTTTAATGCATTACAACATTTAACACTTTAATCCTTTTTAATTCATTTTGAATTATAGAAAACATCAAAATCTGTAAATTTAATATTCATCATTTACCTGGTAATAAATATAAAACAAAGCAAATCCAGCCCATCCTATTCAAATTTTATTAAATATGTAACCATTTATTAATACACGTTTAATATATGACGGCTTTTGTTACTTATCATTTTTTGCCGGCAGGCTCTTCCCTTCAGCTGAAACATTCCTTTTTTGTCCACCCGGTTTATTGATATATCCCTGAATAACTGCTCCTTCTTCTACTTTGATTTTTCCCGTATAACAATTGCCTTCAATATTTGATGATTCGGCTAAAAAAAGAACATTATCAACGTTGATATCTCCAATCACCTTTCCATAAATATCAATTGAAGATGCACGTATATCACCTTCAATCAGGCAGTTTTCCGATATGATAATTTTATTTTTGGATGTACAACTCCCCTTTAGATGACCGTTTAACTTTATATTCCGGTCGGTGTTAATATCACCCTCTATTTCTGTACCCTGATTGAGAATGGTAAAACCGGGTTCCTGGCTATATTTTGAAATAAATTCTTTCTTGTCTTTTTTCATCACCAAATAATTATAATTTTCGGTTCATCCGACTGATAGTGTGGCATTCGTGCGTCAATTTAAGCCAAGTCTTTTTAATTGCTAATATTTTTGTGGTAAAATTCTTTCCGGACCACATAATTGACCTATATAATGGTTTTTAAATGATTAACGCATATATAATTTAATAACAATACAAACCTTCAATTAAGACCTTTATAACACGCCTTTCATAAGTGTCCAATACCTTTAAAATGTGGTGAACAGAATATCTCTTTTTCACCATTTGCCGTTTCATATTTATAAATAACAGATCCCGTTATCTTTATGTATTTATCAAGATGTGGAATTATTCTGTCCCTGCATCCATTAACAGTATTAATCAAAATCATTACATAACTTCCGTACACATTAATTCATAAAATCATTAGGCGGTAAGCAATACTATGAGTCAATTATTTACACCATTAAAAATCCGGGAAGTAACTTTTAAAAATCGTATTTTTGTTTCACCGATGTGTCAATATTCCAGCATCGAGGGTTTACCTACCGAATGGCATATGGTACATCTTGGTAGCCGGGCTGTCGGAGGCGCCGGTTTGATTATCACGGAAGCTACCGCCGTGGTTCCTGAAGGACGAATTTCACCAGATGATATGGGTATCTGGTCGGATAAACATGCTGAAGCACTAAAACCCATTACCCGTTTTCTCAAAGAACACGGTTCTGTTCCCGGTATTCAGTTAGGCCATGCCGGACGTAAAGCTTCAACCGCGGCGCCATGGTTAGGTGGTAAACCGGTAGATGAACACAACCGAGGGTGGCAGACGGTAGCCCCCAGTGCGGTTCCGTTTGGAGATTATCCTGCCCCTGTTGAACTCACGAAAGGTGATTTGCAATTATTGTTAACTGAATTTAAAGCGGCAGCTGTCAGAAGTTTGGAAGCAGGTTTTGAAGTAGCAGAATTACACATGGCCCACGGGTATCTGCTTCACCAGTTTATGTCTCCGCTGTCCAATAAGCGCGAGGATGAATATGGCGGAAGTTATGAAAACCGGGTACGATTTCCCCTGGAAGTGGCAAAAGCGGTAAGAGATATATGGCCGCAAACACATCCGCTCTTTGTTCGTATCTCAGTAACAGACTGGGCCGAGGGAGGCTGGGACCTGGAACAATCCATTGAATTGGCAAAAGAGTTTAAAAAAATCGGAATCGATTTCGTCGACTGTTCCAGTGGCGGATTAGTATCTTATGCAAAAATACCGGCACGTCCGGGTTATCAGGTACGATTTGCTGAAGAGATACGAAAAAATGCTGATATACCGACTGGAGCCGTTGGTATTATCACGCAACCTAATCAAGCGGAACAAATCCTCGTCACTGGTCAGGCGGATGCCGTTTTATTGGCCCGGGAGTTCCTGCGTGATCCCTACTGGCCTCTTCATGCCGCTAAGGCACTGGGCGATGACATCGAGTGGCCTGTACAATATCAACGAGCCAAACGCTGAATATAACATCTCAGGTTTCACCAATGCCTGGTGATGATCGTTTTGAAATTTTACTTTTAAAAATAAACGAAGCTACTAATGTAGTTATGGCACCAATAATAAATACCCCGACAAATGATTGTAACAGGTAAGAGGGCATATTAAAAAAATGCCGGGCATGAATGGCGGCATCGGTTGAATCCAAACCGAGAATATCTGCTCTTGAAACCGAATATTTAATCATTTCATCAAAAAAATGGGGATTAACCAACGTGAAAAATATAAACAATCCAATCACCCAGAAAACGGCAGCATAACTGGAAACCAATAAACCACTGAGAAACCCCTGCCAGTAACTCATTTCCCCTTCCCAGGTATTCACTTTCTTAGAGCGTATTGCCAGTACGGTTCCGATAACAGGAATAATGACTGCAAAATTGGCTATTATTGGATGATATGCTATGTATTTATCCTGTAAACCGAAAATGTATTCAAGAGATACCCAAACGAATAGTAAGGAAGCTATTATAAGAGCGTATCGCAGCTCGATATTTGATTTCACGAGCATCTCCCTTCTGTTAAAATGAACAACATTTACTATATCTACTTAATGATAATAAAATCTGTTACCTACGGAAAGGGTTAGGATTTAAAATGTTTCTGAATCCTTCGGTTCATGAGTCTTTTATAATCTTCATATTCATTTTTTTTGGCTTTGAATTCAAAAACGTCATCTCCTTTTTGGCAATGAATTAAATATCGGTTATTCGATTCCGTTTCGCTAATGGTCACTTTTATATCTCCTAAATGGTAGGTTTCTATAATGGTACTCATCCCTGATCACTTTAATATTTTATTTTTGGTTTATTCCGATAACATAAAAAACAGATTAATCATTTAACGTATCATAGAAGGCTATGCCTATTCATGACTTTCGTGCTTGCGACAATAGACGTCATCATTTCTTAGAAATATCTGAATAGGGTTAATGTGATTAGCCCCATAAATATGCAAAGGGGATAATTAACCATCATTTTACCACAGGGAACGGGGTTGAATATATCTCTCCAAAAAAAATATTCAACAAATAGGGGGAAACCCAATCTTATTAACGTACAATAATTGAAAGTTTCCCACTTAGACAGGCCCATTTTTAAACAGATTATATATATATGAGAAATTTCCTTCATCCTCTTCTAATCTACTGTAATTCAAAACGTTACAATAAATTCCAATTCTATATGCTCTCAAAATAACAAATATGTCTAAGTATTGGACAAAATATGTTAACTCTTTAAAAAGGAGTAGCTTGTCTTAATTAGAGATTATTTTTAACCTCTAAGTAAGATTGTTCATCAGGTTATACCTGCATCTTTACAAATGGATGTTGTTAGTGCAGGTTATGTAAAGTGTAGCATAAGAATGTGGTGTATAAATGGAAAGAAAACAGAAAATACCACATGAAAGAAAAGGCATGGAAACAATGAATATTGGCCTGGTTAGTAATAACATACGGGAAAAGTCCTTTAACCAATCGCAAAATAATTCCCTCTTTGCTGATCTCAAGCCTCCACTCACAAATGCAGATGCTTTTGCAGAAGCATACCGGTGTCTTGAATGCGGTGGGCCCTATGCACAAGCCCCTTGTACCGTATCTTGCCCGGCTAATGTTGATATACCCGGATTCGTCTCAGCTATAGCCAGAGGCGATTCTTTCAGCGCCGCTGAAACGATATATGCTGAAAATATTTTGGGTTCAAGTTGTGCGCGGGTTTGTCCCGTAGAAATGCTTTGCGAAGGCTCCTGCGTATTAGAAGAAGAAGGCAGGCGCCCGGTAGATATCGGACGATTGCAACGGTATGCAACCGATGCAGCCCTAAAAAACGGATATCGTCATCAAAAAGTTACAAAGACGAACGGTAAGAAAGTTAGTGTAATTGGTGCCGGCCCCGCCGGACTCGCATGTGCGGCTGAATTGTCTCGTAAGGGTTATGAGGTTACCGTTTATGACGAACGTAAAGATTTTGGTGGTTTAGTGCGATATGCGATCGCACCTTATAGAATTTTAAATAATCCGCTGCCCGAGGAAACTCAAATGATAGCAGATCTCGGTGTCAAATTCCAGATGGAAACATCTGTGGACACTAAAGAGAAACTTGAAAAAATCACCAATGAGTCAGAAGCGGTCTTCCTTGGAATCGGCTTAGGTAAGGATGTAGATGTTAATTATCCCGGTGAAGATTTGCCCGGAGTTTGGCAGTCACTCGATTTTATCGAAGCCATAAAAACCGGAAATTTACCTAAAGTCGGACATAAAGTAGCTGTTATCGGTGGTGGTAACACGGCAATTGACGTGGCACGTGAAGCTGCACGTCTCGGTGCCAGGGAAGTAACAATGATTTATCGTCGAACTGAAGCTGAAATGCCGGCTTATCCGCATGAGATTGTAGAAACTCGCGAAGAAGGAATCCATTTCCAATTTTTGACAAACCCGATCCGCTTTATAGGTGACGCTCACCTTGAAGCTATGGAATGCCATTATATGCGTTTAGGTGAAGCTGACAGCTCCGGCCGCCCACGCCCGGAAAAAGTAACAGGAACCGAATTTAAGATACCTGTCGATACCGTTATTAAAGCCATAGGACAACAAAAACGTAAAACGTTTCTTGGTTGGATCGATGATCTTGATGACGATTGGGGATTGATAAAAATCAACAAAGAAACAGGTCAAACAACGAATCCTAAATATTTTGCCGGTGGTGATGCTTTGAATGGCGGAGCAACTGTTGTGGAAGCCATCCGTGATGGCAAAACCGCTGCAAATGGAATAGATCAGTATCTGAAAGGAAAAGCATAATGAGAGAAATCAGATGGCACGGACGCGGTGGACAAGGTGCCAAAACCGTTTCCCAGCTATTGGCCATGGCCTTGCTGGAAGCGGGAGATTACGTTCAGGCTTTTCCCGAATATGGTCCCGAACGTAGTGGAGCACCTGTTCAGGCGTATACCAGAAGTGATCAAAAGATTATCCGGCGTCATTGCGGGGTAACCGATCCGGATATAGTTGTTGTTCTCGATGCAACATTAATGAATGAGTTGAATGTGACAGCCGGCCTTAAATCAGATGGACTGGCACTTATCAATACAACGGCAACACCCGAACAGTTAGCTGACCGTTTGAATTATAAAGGTCGCGTAATCTGTTTCGATGCGGAAGAGGTGGCACATAAAGCCAATGTAAAATACGCCAATGTTGTAATGGTTGGAGCTCTCTCGGCCCTGATGGGCGAACCCTCACTTGAGATATTAAAAGCAACGGCATCAAAAATTCTGGGCAAGAAATTACCTGAAAAAGTTGTGAAAAATAATCTCGAGGCTATCGAACTGGGTTATCAAAATGTTTTAGATACATCAAACAGGAGTATGTATGCCTGAATTAAAGAAATTTCAAGAATTGCCAGTCGGCGGTACAGTCGTATGGGATCAAACCGTACAACCGAAAACGGGAGGCTGGCGGACGGGACTAAAACCGACCGTCAACTTGTCAAAGTGTGTTAATTGCCTGCTGTGTTGGGTTAACTGCCCGGATACCGCCGTACTGGCTGATAATACAACCTTCAAAGGTTTTGATTATGATTATTGCAAAGGCTGTCAACTATGTGCGGAAGTTTGTCCGACTAATGCCATAGAAATGGTAGACGAAGCGGAGACAGTACCTGCATTGGGAAGAATAGGAGGTGAAAAATATGGAAGCAACGATTGAAATACCTAAAAAGCAAAAGAAAATTCCATATCACCTGTTAACCGGTGCGGAAGCTGCGGCCACGGCCATGCAGCAGGTGAATCCGGATGTAGTTTCGGTATATCCGATCACCCCGCAAACGCCTATCATACAAACGTTCTCAAAGTATGTGGCTGACGGTAAAGCAACAACGGAAATAATCAATGTAGAATCGGAACACTCGGCCATGAGTGCCGCTGTCGGCGCTGCCACAGCAGGTGCACGAACAATGACAGCCACTGCTTCACAGGGATTGGCCCTGATGATCGAGGTCGTTTATATAGCCTCTTCCATGCGTCTGCCGATTGTTATGGCTATTGGTAACCGGGCATTATCCGGCCCTATCAATATTCACTGCGATCACTCTGACTCTATGCTTGCCCGGGATTCGGGTGCCGTACAAATCTTCGTAGAAAATGCGCAGGAAGCGTACGATTTCATGGTGATGGCTTCACGGCTTGCTGAAAATGAAAAAGTATTACTGCCGGTAATGATCTGTCAGGACGGATTTACTATCACGCACACTGCCGAACCGGTCACCTTACTTGATGACAAGGTCGTACAGGATTTTGTCGGTGATTATAAAATACCCTATCCATTACTGAACCTGGATAAAGTTACAACACAGGGCCCGTTTGATATGCCGGATTATTATTTCGAGCACAAACGGCAACAACAGGATGCCATGGAATCTTTCCCGGAAGCATTGGATAAGATTACCGGGGAATATGCCAAAATAACGAATCGTACTTATGGTGCTATTGAGAGCTATAAACTCGATGATGCCGAACGCGCTATCGTAGTTCTGGGATCAACGGCGGGAACGGTTAAAGATATAGTGGATGAATTGAGAGAAACCGGCGAAAAAGTCGGAGTTTTGAAAATCCGCTCATTTCGTCCCTTCCCGGACGAGAAGATCAGAACCATTTTAACAGGTCTCAAATCAGTAGCTGTTTTTGATCGTGCCATGTCTTTTGGCAGCCACGGCCCATTATTCAGTGAAGTATCCCGGGCGTTATATGGATCCGGTGTCAAGCTAAGCAATTATATATATGGTCTCGGCGGACGTGATTTATTTCCAGCCGATATCAAAAAGATATATGAAGAATTAAAACAGCCAAGCCTTCAAAACGATATGAGATATATCGGATTGAGATCATAGGTTATTTGTCATTTTCTGCAGGAGAATTAACATGCCGAATATTAAAACATTAGCATTAAACGAGTCACGGGAAATGAGATTTCGCGGTGGACACTCCCTATGTCAGGGTTGTGGAATACCGATTGTTGTCCGAACCGTGCTGAATAGTATTGAAACGCCGGTCGTTGTTATTAATGCAACAGGTTGTCTGGAAGTTGCGACAACCCGTTACCCGACAACGGCCTGGAACGTACCATGGCTGCATGTCGCTTTCGAAAATGCTTCAGCCGCAGCAAGTGGTGTTGAAACGGCTTTTCGCGCACTTGTAAAGCGTGGAGCGTTACCCGATGACCAGCCTGTCACTTTCGTCACTTTTGGTGGGGATGGTGGTACGTACGATATCGGGCTGCAATCTTTATCTGGTGCCCTGGAACGTGGCCATAATTTTCTTTATGTATGTTACGATAATGAAGCATACATGAATACCGGTATTCAACGGTCGAGTGCCACACCTTTCGGCGCCGACACAACCACAAGCCCGGCCGGTACGGTAAGTTTTGGAAAAGCACAACAACGTAAAGATCTAACAGCCATAGCAATTGCCCATCACATTCCATATGTGGGACAATCGTCCATATCTCACTGGCAAGACCTGAGTGATAAAGTCAAATATGCAACTACACAATTTGACGGGCCTGCATTTCTGAATGTGCTTTCCACCTGTCAATTGGGATGGAGGCATGAGCCCAAGGATGCTGTCATGATTGCACGACTGGCTGTTGAAACACGTTTCTGGCCATTATATGAAGTAATCGATGGACATTATCGTCTTACACATGAACCTCTTGATAATGTTCCCATAGAAAGGTGGCTGCGATTACAGGGCCGTTTCAAGCATTTGTTCCAACCTGAAAACAAAGGCTTGCTAAACGAGATACAAACACATGTTGATAAGGAATGGCAGCGTATTATTGATCTGTGTGAAACAGACAAACCTTATTTCGAAGCACTAAAACAAACACATCAACAAAATTCGGTGTCTTCTTATGCTCAATAATATAAAGAGATATGAACAAGGCGACGCTGCCCTGCTGGTTAATCATGAATGGTGCAAAGGCTGTAACATATGTGTTGAGGCCTGTCCCAGTGATATACTCACATTGGACGATGCGGACAAGATACAAGTTACCGATGTCTCCAAATGCATATTTTGCGGTATATGTGCCGCCCGTTGCCCTGATTTTTGTTTCACCCTGGAGCGCCCAGAATCAAATTTAATAAGTAATAATTCTTATGAGACTTATACAAGGAAATGAAGCATGTGCACTCGGTGCTATCGAAGCCGGGTGCACATTTTACGCCGGCTACCCTATCACACCGGCCTCGGAAATAATGGAATGGATGGCCAGGCTGCTGCCTAAAATGAATGGAACATTTATACAGATGGAAGATGAGATCGCCTCTATTGCCGCCATCATCGGTGCCTCCTGGTCAGGTGCAAAAACCATGACGGCAACCTCAGGTCCCGGATTCTCCTTAATGCAGGAAAATCTCGGTTATGCTTCCATGACAGAAACACCGTGTGTCATTGTTAACTCACAACGCGGTGGACCCAGTACCGGACTGCCAACTCTCCCGTCACAAGGAGATGTCATGCAGGCACGCTGGGGTACGCACGGAGATCATCCCATCATCGTTTTGACCACTTCGTCAGTCCTGGATACCTATGAAATGACGGTCACAGCTTTTAATCTCAGTGAAGCCTACCGAATACCGGTTATATTATTACTGGATGCCACTATTTCACACATGCGTGAAAATATTGAAATACCGGAAATGGAAATCATCGACCGTAGAAAACCGGCTAATATAACCGGGTTTAAGGCATTTGCCGATGAATCCTTTTTACCCTTTGGAGTGGGAGAACAAAAAGTTGTCACAGGATTGGCTCATGGTGAAGATGGATTACCCAGAGCGTCCGATGGTGAAAATGCCGAACACATGCTTCGCCGCACTTATGAACGCATGGAAAATAACCTGGATGAAATTCTTCATTACAAAACATATCATCTTGACGATGCTGAGATGCTGATCATTTCGTATGGTATCACTTCCCGGGCTTCTAAAGCAGCTGTTCAAATATTACGAAAAGAAGGGATATGCACAGGCTTGCTGGATATGCAAACTTTATGGCCATTCCCGGAGAAACTTATCAATGAGCTTGCCCGTAACGTCAAAGGCATTCTGATGCCGGAACTTAACCTGGGACAAATGGTTATGCCGCTTAAAGCAGCAGTGGAAGGCGCCGTTCCCGTAAAATCTTTGACCAGAGCCGACGGACAGTTATTCACCCCGGATCAAATAGCCGAAGCGGTTATGGAGATGACGGATTCAAGAGTATGTGTCGAGGTTACAAAAGGCAATAATCAAATAAACGGAGGAAATAATCATGCCTAAAACCGGACACGATTTATCCAAATATTTACGACAAGAAATGATGCCAAACGTTTGGTGTCCTGGTTGCGGCCACGGGAATATTACACGGGGACTAATGACGTCATTAGACCGTTTACAGATTCCATTGAACGAAGTGGTTGTTATTGGTGGTATTGGATGCTCGGGACGTACCCCCTTTTATGTCAATACCAATGCCATGCACACTACACACGGCCGTGCCCTGGCGTTTGCGACCGGTACGAAACTTGCTAATCCTGACTTAACCGTTATAACAACCATGGGCGACGGTGATACAGCCGCCATTGGGGGTAACCATTTCATTCATGCCTGCAGGAGAAATATCGATATTACAGCTCTTGTCTTTAATAACAGCATTTATGGAATGACCGGTGGGCAAGCGGCTCCCACTACTCCAACCGGTGAAAAATCAACTACGACCATGTACGGAAACATCGATCAATCGTTCGATGTTGTTAACCTGGCTTTGGCAGCGGGCGCAACTTTTGTAGCCCGTACCACTACTTTCGACTTTCAGGATATTCCTGATATGATCACCCGGGCTATACAACATCCCGGCTTTTCAGTTGTTGAAATATTAGGACAATGTCCAACTTATTATGGTCGAATCAATAAACTGGGGGATGCATCACAAATGTTAGATTATGAAAAAGATCTGACCATACCCCAGGGATATGTCTCAAGAGAAGAAATGGTTGGTAAGAAGCCAATCGGCATCTTCCGGGAAGAAACAAGGCCGGAGTATACACAACAATATCAAAATGTTAGACAAAAAGCCGGAGTTAAATATGATTCCTAAAGATCCCTATTATATTCGTCTATCAGGTCGTGGTGGCCAGGGCATTCTGTTGGCGGGAGTTTTAATTGCTGAAGCCGGCATGCATGATGGTTTGTATGTCGCACAGACTCAGAGTTATGGCCCGGAAGCCAGGCTTGGTGCCAGTAAATGTGAAGTTGTACTATCGACAAAAGAAATTGCTTTCCCTGAGGTCGAGGAACC
>DATFMH010000098.1:0-3370 GCA_035267045.1 Balneolales bacterium | reverse complement strand
ATAGATCCTTCTGAGAACCGGCGATTGAACAATGTTTGGAACTATGCAGATCTGGACAATATGAATACTGACCAGATGTTTGCAGGTAACCTCACCTATAATGTTTTAAGCTCAGATGCCGCTGCCATTGTCCCCCATCTTTTTAAGGGGGTGGATGACCATTTTGCTGAAAAGGCAGAAGCCGGAGATATCATTATCGCCGGTGAAAATTTTGGTTGTGGCAGTTCTAGGGAACATCCCGCGGTTGGTCTGGCTCATCTGGGCATCCGGGCAGTCATTGTGAAATCTGTCAACAGGATATTTTATCGTTCAGCAGTTAACCAGGGGCTGCTACTAATAGTAAACC
This sequence comes from Balneolales bacterium, assembly GCA_035267045.1. Lineage (GTDB taxonomy): Bacteria > Bacteroidota > Rhodothermia > Balneolales > DATFMH01 > DATFMH01. Next base: position 3,024 of record DATFMH010000098.1, on the reverse strand, counting down.
CCGAGGTTGTAAATAACTATACCCCGGGCGACAAGGTAAGTATTGATGTGGCAGCGGGCAGGATTATGCTGAATGATAAACCCTTTACCTTTGAACCATTGCCGGATAAGCTCATGCAGATAATTGAGATGAAAGGATTGGTGAACTGGATTGTAAAAGTTTGATATTAAACGCGCACAAGGCTGGAAAAATACAGATACAATTCGGGAAACTCATTAAAACGCAGAGTTCCTCTGTCACCTTGTTACTTTGTCACTTTGTTACCTAGTCACCGTACTTAAATTTTGATTTCTCCCAAAACCCTCCTATCTTTATTCACCGTTAGTTACAGATAAGGGTAAAGGGGAAAAGACAAAAACAAAGTATAAAATAATGCAACAATTTGGATGGATATAAAGGTATACATTTACACCCATTATCATGGAATAACAATACTTTTTTAAAAAACACAAAGGAAATATAACACTATTAGTATACATACACGATTGTTGTACGTAATGCTCCGCATAGCCCGGGCATCCGAGTACTCAAAATGCTTTATTTGTGATACTTAAGATAAATAGATACTTTTGATATTTAGGATACTCAAGATATACGGATTTAAAGATTTACTGATTTATCGATCCATGAGTGATACTATCAAATACAAGTACCCGGAAGAAACAGGATTGATAATAAAATGTTTTTATCAGGTCTACAATGGATTAGGGATAGGTTTTACCAAAAAGGCTTACATCCATGCCCTGATACATGACTTACGTGAAGAAGGATTCGCATGTGAAGTAAACAAATACATTGACCTTTATTATGATAAGGTTGATATTGGTGATTTTCTTTCCGATATAGTCATAAATGACCGGATATTGGTAAGCATAGAAACAGATAAACAAATCGATCCTGTGAAAGGCCGGATTCTCTACAATCAATTAAAATCAAGCCGCTATGAAGTTGGACTTTTACTAAATTTTGGTTCCTCGCCCGAACAATTGCGTAAACAATTTGATAATGATAAAAAACATAACCTGGATTAATAACTATAAAGCTATATTTAGGATATTTAGGATACTTAGGATAGTTAGAATGGAAAGATTACCGGATTAAAAGATAAAAAAGATGCTAGTAAATTTAAAATGCGGACAATGCCAACATATTTATAATTATGAAGTTGGTAAACCAGGTATGGATAAAAATTATACCTTAGTATTTGAAAACATCCCTGTTTGTCCAAAATGCGGAGCCAAAGGCAAAGAACTGCTAACTGAACTTGGACAAAGTCAGATGACAGCCTGGCATTTGGGAGAAATGTAATAGTTGGCATGTGCAAAAAAACGGACCATAATCTCATTGAAAAAAAATACCGGTTAGCGGATTTTTTCAATCAATGGTGGGATGAATATGCCAAACATCCAAAGCATTACATTACCCCTGAACAATACAAGGCGGTAAATGCCATGCGAGTTTGCCGGACAGCAGCACTTGGGATTGATGTTTATGCCTGCCCTGAATGTGGTGAAGTTACAGAAATATATCACAGTTGTAAGAATCGGTTTTGCCCAACATGCAGTTGGCGCGATACGGTGAAATGGGCAGAAAAGGTGAAAGAAAAAATGATGTGCATTCCTCACAGGCATGTGATAATGACCCTGCCCCACCAATTGAATGGTTTAATAAAGCACAATGAGAAGTTACTTTATAATACATTGCTACGCACATCAGCTGATACTTTTAAAGACTGGATGTTAGAAAAACATAATCTTAAACCAGGCATTATTTCCGTATTACATACCTTTGGAGAGACGAAAGACTATCACGTACATGTCCATATGATTGTTTCCTGGGGTGGAATAGAAAAAGTTACCCGGTTGTTAAAACCAATAAAAGGTGAATTTGTAAACTACGATTTTCTGAAAAACAAATTCAGGAAAAAGTTTGAAGATACACTTTTTAGTTTATATGAAAACGGTGAACTGCGGCACGATTTTAAAAACATCATCAGCCTTCGACAATATATAAACAGGATAAACCGAAAAAAATGGAATATCCGTCTTGAACTCCCGATGGATGTGCCGGAGAAAGTAGTGAGGTATATTGGCCGATACTCCAAAAGAACTTGTTTAAGCGAGTATAAAATCACTAAAATGGAAGGAAGAAAAATAGGATTCCGCTACAAGGATAATAAAAACAAGGATATAAATGGCCGTCCCATAGAAAAAGAGATGGAAATGGATTACACTGATTTTTTCCCCCGCCTACTTCAGCATGTTCCCTTAAAATATTTCAGATTAGTCAGGTATTATGGATATTATTCCAATAGCGGCAGTATCCCCGAAGAATATCTTTCGAAATTCGATAAAAAAGAAAATGAAACAACAACTTCCGAAGAAGAAAACGATGGGAACAACCATGAACTAACGGATTCAAAAATTTGTGAATATTGTGAAAAAGAAAAAATATACATTCATACCGTATTTAAAAGCAAGAATAATCCAGAGGTTATTAATTACCGAAGAGAATTATTAAACCGGAAGGCGTTATTTAAGAAAACTGCTGCTTGAAATATCAGATAGGAGAGGTTTGTCTATTAATGAAATATAGGCCAAAACAAGATAAAAAAATTAAAAATTAGACCTAAAAAAAATATGAATCCAACAAAAAATGATGGGAAATACAAAAAGAAAAACCGAATCTTAAACAAGATAAAGTCAAAAATAAGAAAAGAAAAACTGAATTTCTAATAAAATAGGCTGGAGCACATACGTACAACACTACATATGTACCAGTGCCGCACAGGGCCAACCCACGTCCAAAGCCCCGGTACATATGCTTAACGTTACCTGCAAGGCAAAGAAAGAGACCCAAATGATAGCTAAAGTTTTTTCAAAATGGACAAAGTGGAATGACAGAGATTCATTGAACGGAATTAAATTTCCAGGAATTTATTGTATTGCGATATCAGAAATAGACTTTTCAGAACAAGATTTTGTATGGATTTCTAATATTACCTATGTTGGAATGACAAATTCA
>DATFMH010000097.1:0-13351 GCA_035267045.1 Balneolales bacterium | reverse complement strand
GTAAGTGCCGGCTGTGGAAGCCCCACCATAAAGACCGGGAATGATCAGTGTTAATAACTCGCCCCATCCCTGCGACCAGCTCATGGCATAATTTAAATTGAGTCCGCTTGTTTTATTGATTCCGGACCCACCACGTGTACTGAATTTTGAGTATTCGAAAGTACTCCAATAAGGTTGAGCATTCGCAAGAATTGCCAAAATTCCAGCGCTGACGAGGAACAGAGTCAATTTGCCCCATTCTGTCAGTTCATTATTTTTATAAGCTTTATATGTATCATACAGCCACCAGGAACCGAGCAGGTACATAAAATAATACGTGACCTGGGGATGGTTTGCCCTGAATTCCAGGGCTAAAGCCAAAGCAAAAATGAAGAAATGTAATAATCGATGTTTATCACGACGGGTTAAAAGCCAATAACCTGCCATAACCCAGGGTATGAAACAGAAAGCTAAAAATTTTGTATTGTGGCCCGCTCCAATAATAATGGGGATGTAGGTAGTGAATCCAATCAACACGGCCCCGAGCGTGGCTGATAATGGTTTTATATCCTGTATTATGAAGAAAAAGTAAAGCCCGAATAAAAGTACCCAAAACTGTGAAGCCGGAAATATGGCCTGGAATGTTTTAAAGATGACGGTGTCCAGATTGGGAACGGCTTTCATCGTACTGATCATAAAAGAAGGCATACCGGAGAACATATTGGCATCCCAAAGAGGTTCTTCATGGTATTTTTGCCTTGCCTGTATTATAGCCTGTGCACTGGCACGCCATTGTGCAATATCGCTGGGAATATACTGCTTGTTACCCCAAACTGTTTGGTGAAACATTATGGTTGGTAATAGCAGTAAAAATAAAAGGCATATGATATGTTTGGTCTTTTCAGGAAGTTGATCCCAAAAGCCCAAAGGTGCTTGTTTAATTCGGCTTTTTTTTGACATATGGGGTTTCTTACTCAATTACTTTAGGAACACGGAAATAGTCAGAATCTGCATCTGGTGCATTTTTTAACGCGAGGTCATGATCCAGGGGCGTTTCTGCTTTATCTTCCCTGAAAGGTGTTGTTAACTCGGTGACATGTTCTAACGGGGTAATGTTTTCAGTGTCAACTTCATTTAATAAATCGATATACTCAAGTATACGGTTCATATCCTTGGCGAGACGTTCAACCTCTTCGTCTTTCAGGTTCAAACGCGCCAGATTAGCGATATAGGATACTTCTTTTTTACTTACAGACATATATAGTTGATTGATTCGTATTGAGATTTAAAACTGTATTGGAATTTAAACAATCGGAATTTAATAAAAGAATTAAGTAATAGGTAAAAGAACAACTTAAATCCGTTTGATTGCAATATCTTTTACGCTTTTTAATAAAAGGCTTTTACAGCAAATTAATAAATCATTTTTATATTCTTCTGAAATCATATTTTGTACTATTTTAAAATACGAGCCACTTGAACGTTGTTAATTAATGATTAAAAAAAAAATTACTATTAAAAACAAAGCCGGTTTGCATGCCCGACCAGCAGCTTTACTTGTTAAATTAGCCGCCAGGTTTAAATCCGATTTTTTTATACATATGTATGGTTATCGGATAAACGGAAAGAGTATACTGGGTGTAATGACCCTGGCTGCCGAAGAAGGTGCCGAATTGGAATTGGAAGTTGATGGTCCCGACGAGCAAGAAGCTTTGGAAAGCATTGTTAAACTGTTTGAAGATGGGTTTAATGAAGAATAAATTATTTCAATGAATCGTTAAATGAAAAAATCCTGGGTTATGAAGGAGATTGAAGAGAATCGTTCCGGTGAAATAGTAATTGAGGGCCTGTCGGCTTCTCCGGGGATAGCTATAGGTCCCGCATTTATTTATCAGAGAGGTAATATTAAAGTCGATCCTCAAAAAGTGGATCATAAAGAGGTAAAGCGAGAGTTAAAGAGTTTTGAAGAAGTAAAGGAATTAACGGTAAGAGACCTGGAAAGAATATCCAGTATTGGCAGACGGGGTATAGGAAATGACTCTTCAGATATTATTGATGCCCAGATAGAAATTGTTAATGATCCCGAATTACGCAAGAGTATTCATACTCATATTAAGGACCAACAGTTTAAAGCAGATTATGCGGTCTGTGAGGCCTTTAATAAATACCTGGGACTGATCGAGTCTTCCGGAAATAAACTGATGATAGAACGTCTTGTTGATATTCGGGATATAAGAGATCGAATGGTGCGTAAGTTGCAGCATCGTTGGCAGACTATGAGTGTAAATGAACGCTCTATAATTGTCTCTGATGAGATAACACCTTCCGAGATCATTGAATTCACCCGCAGCAATATTCTCGCCCTGGCGCTTAATAAGGGAGGCCTCACAACACATACATCTATTATTGCTAATGCAATGGGTTTACCTGCAGTAGCAGGTACATCTATTGCGACCAGGGTTATCCAGCGTGGCGAAAAAATCATCGTTGATGGAACACGTGGGCGGATTATAGTGCGCCCTACCAATGAATCACTTGATAAATATCAGCGATTGCTTCGTCAGCAAAAAAGAAAAGAAAGGGATCTGCAGAAGATACTGAGTTTGCCCTCAACAACGGCTTCCGGTGAAAATTTTACGTTAAGGGCGAATATGGAGTTTGATGAAGAACTAATTAATGTAGAGAAGTATAAAGCAGATGGAATTGGTTTGCTTAGAACCGAGTCGTTGTTTATTTCTGACGGTATCCATTTGGACCGTTCATCCCAGGAAGCGTTTTATAGAAAAAGTTTAATAGTAGCCGGACAACAAACGGTCACGATTCGTCTTTTCGATGTCGGCGGTGACAAAATATTAAATGAGACGAAGCCTGAAGCAAATCCATTTTTGGGATGGCGTGGTATAAGGATATTGTTGGACAGGCGGGACCTGTTGGAGGATCAACTTTATGCAATTTTAAAAGTCGCTGGTGAGTATCCCGGTAGAGTTAAAATTCTTCTCCCCATGGTTAGTTCGATGGAAGAATTACAGGCCGTAAAAGAGGAGATTGGGAAAGTTCAGGATACCTTAAAGAATGAAGGGCATGCAATAGACAAACATATTCAAATTGGTATAATGGTTGAAGTTCCCAGTACAGCCATACAAGCTGATGATTTTGCCAGCCATGTCGATTTCTTTAGTATCGGCACGAATGATTTAACACAATATACTCTTGCCGTAGATAGAGGGAACACATTAATTTCTAATCTTTATCAACAGATGCATCCAGCTATCTGGAAATTGATTGAAATGACAGTAACAGCCGCTAAAAAATACCAAAAAGAAGTTACGGTCTGTGGAGAACTGGCATCAAATCCATTCGGTGCTATGTGCTTAATGGGTATGGGGATATCCGATTTGAGCATGGTTCCGACCGCGATACCAAAAGTAAAGAAAATTCTGGTTTCGCAGACAATGGATGAAATGCAAGATCTCATTAAAAAGGTAGAAAAAGCTATATCGTACAGCGATGTGATAGCGATTGTGAAAAACTGGTATAAAGAATACGATAAAAATAATAATGGCTGAATTAAGTGAACAGGGTATTAAAGAAATTGACAGAGAGGGAATGTGGGGGTTCACAAGCGCGTTTCCGGATCAATGGGACCAGGCAACTGAATTATCGAGAGATCTGAATATAACAACGGATGCAGCACGGATTAAAAATGTTGTTATTACCGGTATGGGTGGAGTGGCAATGGGAGGAGATCTTGTAAGGGCATATGCTGAAAATCAAAATAAAATTCCGGTTGTCGTCTTCAGGCATTACGAATTGCCTGCCTGGGTAGGTGAAGAAACATTGGTTATTGCATGCAGTTATTCGGGTGATACCGAAGAAACAATCATTGCCCTGGAAGAGGCTCAGGCAAGAGGCGCTCAACTGATCTGTATAACGTCGGGCGGGAAGCTGTTGGAACTTGCACGGAAGTATGATATAGATCATATACAAATTCCGTCCGGATTACCTTCACGCTCAGCACTCGCATATAGTTTTATACCTCAGTTCAGAATTTTTAAGGAGCTGGGTTTTATAACAGCAGAAGAAAATACATTGGAAATATCTTCCCGTTTTTTACATGCCCAGGAAGAGAAATTATCTAATTTTAATGAAAATGAAGCGCTCTCTTTAGCACGGGAAATTCAGGATACTCTGCCTGTTATCTATTCCGACAGCCGGTTGATGGCTCCGGTCAATATTAGATGGATAAGCCAATTCGAGGAAAATGCTAAAACTTTATCTTATGGAAATTATTTTCCTGAAATGACTCATAATGAGATTGTCGGCTGGGAACAAATCGCACATTTGACGGGACGATTATCTGTTATTTTTCTGTCCGATAAGGAAGATAACGACCGGGTAAAAAAACGCATGGAGATTACTAAAGAGTTGATATCCGAACAGGTTGCGGGATTATATGTCTTGAAAACACAGGGACATGATCGCTTAACACGTTTGTTATCACTTGTACAATTTGCCGACTGGACCAGTCTCTATTTAGCTATACTAAATAAAACGGATCCTACTCCCGTTGCAAAAATAGATTTGTTAAAGATGAAGTTAGCTGATGTTTGAATATCCGGATACTTTTTAACTGACAGATATCATTATTATTTTAATAACATCTTCTGTTTATTAATAAATTATTAAAAAGTATGGATTTATATATTTAACGAAATTAAATAAGTTAAACGATGAATGGATTCTATGTAATAATTTAAATATGGAAACGTTTTTCATATTTAAATTATTATATAATATAGACATTAATATTTATTTTTTTAATAGATATATAAATAACATTTAAATAATATATTTAATATTACCATTGTAATTAAATAATTAAGAATATATATTTGGTAATATTTATTACACCCGAATTCAAGAGATATAAAGTTATGATCAATAAAAAATATACACCCAAGCGAACTGTTTGTAAGGTAACCTTTAAAATTCCTAAGGAATGGGCTTCTAATGAAGTTTCTCTTGTAGGGGATTTTAATAATTGGAATCCTGAAGCTAATAAACTCGAAGCCAATAAGGATTTTTGGCAGACCACGGTACGCATGAAACCCAAATCACAGACTAAATTCAGGTATTTTATCGATGGTCAGAAATGGGCTAATGATGATAAAGCTGATGAATATATACCCAATAACTACGGAACAGAAGACTCGGTATTAAAAATTGGGAAATGAGTTAGTTTAAAAAATTGTTATATCTTAGAAAGGCCTCTTAGTGAGGCCTTTTTTATTTTCGGAATTTGAAATCAATTATTATAAAGAGAACCAATTTTGTTTGATGTAAAACATTATAAGAAAATTCTTAAAACCTCCTGGTTAGGACAGCATTTTATCTATCATGAGTCAACGGAATCAACGAACACCTTTTTGAAAAAGATGGAAGTTGTTGAAAACTGTCATGGTATAGTCTGCCTTGCTGATTACCAGACTGGAGGCCGTGGTCAGTATAAACGCAAATGGTTATCAAAACCCGGTGAAAATTTAATGTTCAGCATCGCTCTGCATCCGGAAGCCAATAATCGAATTCTGGTTCTTTCGTTACTGGCAGCATGCGCCATAGCCGATGTAATCGAAAAAAAGCTTAAGGTTAAAATATGTATTAAATGGCCTAATGACCTGTACATATCCGGTAAAAAAGTGGCAGGTATTTTAACGGAAACAGTGTTTAATGGAAAGAAGCTTGATCGAATAATCATCGGTGTGGGACTTAATGTCAATCAAAGAGAATTTATTCCTGAATTACATAATAATGCTACTTCATTGTCTCTTGATTCGAATAAGAAGGATATTTCAAGGGAAGATATTCTGGCGAATGCCTTAGAACGTATCGAAAAGTTATACATATTATGGGAACGTAATGAGGCCGATTTAATAAAAATGATAGACAGGCGGTTGATCGGATATGGACAGAAGGTAAAAATAAGTGTGGATGGTGAAATAGCGGAAGAATTATGCACGTTATTAGGAATTAATGAAGAAGGACATATCGTCTTTCTGGATGAAAATCTGGATGTAATAGTCTATACTTACCAGCAAATTCGCATAATTGATGTTATTTAGCAGCGTAATCGAAACTCTTCAAAAAATCGGGATTACACCAAGCACGGATAAACTTGTTATTGGCGTAAGCGGAGGTATCGATTCGATGGTTCTTTTCTCTGTTCTTCATAAACTTAACTTTGATCTAATTGTCGTTCATGTTAATTATCATAAAAGAGCGGAAGCCTCTGATATGGATCAGGAATTGGTTGTAAAGACAGCGGAACAATATGGACACAAGTGTATTGTTCATTCTGTGTCCCCCGATAGGGTAAAGGGTAATTTTCAAAAATGGGCGCGCTCGGAACGATATCAGATTTTCGAAAAGATACAAATTGAAGAAAAGGCGAAGGCGATAGCAGTCGCTCACCATCTCGATGATCAGGTTGAAACAATACTGCAAAAAATTATGAGAGGTGCTGGTATCGAATCGTGGCAGGGGATGCCCGTCTTCGAAGGCAAAATCCTGCGGCCGTTATTGTCCGTAAGCCGCATGGAAATTAGCGAATACGCGGAAGTTCATAACATTAATTACCGGGATGATCGATCCAACTTCGAATCCGGTTACGCCAGGAATTTTTTGCGTAATGAATGGATCCCCCATATGGATAAGCTGATGCCCGGCTGGCAAACGAATATTAATGACATTCCGCAAAAAGCAGCTGTCGTCGAAGAAGCCCTGTCTTTAGTTGCCGGAAATATACAACCGTCGCCGGGACGAATCAGCAGGGATGGGTTACTCTCATTGTCTGTGAACCTTCAAAAATCGGTAATTAATTATATCATAAAGAATCGGTATGGTCAGGAGCAAGTGCCCTCGGCTTCATCACTTCAAAATCTTGTTAATCTTAAGAAATTACAGACCGGGTCGCATATAGAATTGAAAAAGAATCTTGTGTTATATCGCGACCGTAATACATTTGTTTTGAAAGAAGAATATGAAAGTGAAAGGGAAGAATTTGTTATCAGTATTGATGAGATTAAAAAAACCAAGATCAGTTACGAAGGGTTGGAGCTGACATTTACAGATTTCCATGATATGGAGTTTGAAAATTATACATTATATCTCGATGTTGAAAAGGTTAAAGGGCCATTTACAATTCGAAACTGGAAAGAGGGAGACCGTTTTCAGCCATTGGGAATGAAGGGACATAAAAAATTATCTGATCATTTAACTGATGAAAAAATAGACGCTTCGATAAAAAATGAGGCTTTGGTTCTGGTTTCTTTTGAAGAAACAATTTGTGCAGTTATCTTTCCCCAATCAAAAAAATCCGGGATTGGTAATATTTCGGAATTAGTCAAATGTTCTGAAGCAACAGAAAAAGCATTAGTTATTAAAAGGAAAGATCAATAATTATGTCTTTATTTTTACCTGATAGCGTTAAATGTAATGGAGATACATTTAAGCCTTTAATACCACGTAAGGAGCTGGAGAAACGTATTGAGGTTTTAGGCAGTCAGATAAGTAACGATTTCCAAGATAAAAGACCTATTTTTATCGGGGTTCTGAACGGCGCTTTCGTCTTTCTTGCTGATTTGTTACGCAGTATCAGTATTAACTGTGAGGTGGATTTTCTAAAGTTGAGCAGTTATGGAGATGAAAAAGTTTCATCAGGAAAAGTGACGGATAAAAAGCAAATTGACGCGGATATTGAAGGGAGACATGTGATATTAGTGGAAGACATCGTTGATACCGGCCTGTCTATTAAATACCTGATTAATAAAATGTATGAAAAGAATCCTGCTTCGGTTTCTGTTGTAACGCTTTTACATAAAACCGATGCGACCATTTATGATGTTAAGATCGATTACACAGGATTTAAGATTCCAACTTTATTTGTATTGGGATATGGTCTGGATTATGCCCAGGAAGGTAGAAACCTGGCACAGATTTATGTAATTGATGAAAAATCTACAATTAAGGATTGATTAGATTTTAAATCCACTGTATCTTTAAAACTCGTTTCGATTTTCAGAACCGGAGAGGTGGCTGAGCGGTCGAAAGCGGCACCCTGCTAAGGTGTTGAACCGGTTACCCGGTTCCGAGGGTTCGAATCCCTCCCTCTCCGCTGAAAGAGGCGCTTATTCATTAGGCTCCTCTTTTTTTATTTTAGCCACCCATAAACAGAAATAAAGCTTTAAAGGGTTCCGGCCTTAAGAAAAAGGGGCGTAAAGAATTCGGTGGAATGCAGCGTTAAGAAAAAATCCATACCGCAAGATTCCTGGAAATTGGCAAGTTGAGTAGTGGAGCATTGGATTTTTTTAGCGCAATGGAGACGGATTTAGCCCATTTTACGACCGCCGGCGATTTTTGGTTACTTTTCATCGGTGAAAAGTAACATCACGATTAAAAAGGTCGACATTCTTTAAACATTGATCCTATTGAGTAAGATTTTTATCAAATAACAGTAATTCTCAATTCTATATTCTAACCCCTATTCTCCATTCACAGTTACAATGATATTTCGTTCCCGTCCATTATTCCGGTGTTCACATAAATAAATTCCCTGCCAGGTCCCCAAATTAAACCGGCCATTCGTAACCGGAACAGTAACAAAACTGCCTAAAAGAGATGATTTTATATGCGAAGTCATATCATCGGGACCTTCCAGGGTGTGTTTATACAGCGACATGTCTTCCGGTACGGCTCGGGTGAAATAGGTCTCAAAATCATCCCTAACCGTTGGATCCGCATTTTCATTGATCGTAAGACTCGCACTTGTATGTTGAATAAATATGTGAGCAATACCAGTTTGGATATTCTGTATTTCAGGAAATTGCTCAAGGATTTCATTAGTAATGAGGTGAAATCCTCTGGAACGTCGTCGTAATCGAATTGTCTTTTGATACCAGGCCATATATCAGTTACTTATTTTTTATCCAAATAATGATTTATTAAATCCGCCATCATGATTAATAGTTTGTCCCGTAATAAACCCGGATAATGGTGATAACAACCAAGCCGCCAACCGGGCCAGTTCCTCCGGTTTCCCCATTCGTTTAACAGGAATATTATTTTCCAGGTTTTTCTGTGCTTCCTGGTAACTGATATGCTGATTTTCGGCTGCCTTTTGGATGACTCTTTTTATTGCCGGGGAATCATGTGAACCGGGCGCAATTAAATTCACGGTTACCCCTTTATCGGCGATTTCCAGGGCTAAGGTCTTGGCAAAACCGGCGATACCGGCACGGTAAGCGTTGCTTAATACGAGATTTTCAATAGGCTGTTTGATCGAATGACTTTCAAGAAAAAGAATGCGTCCATATCCATCTTTCAATAAATAAGGTAACAGACGTTTCGTTAAACTTATCTTCCAGCGCATGACCAGCTGATAGGCCGCATCCCAGTCTTCCATGGTTGTTTCAATTGCTTTCATCGCCGGCGGACCACCGGCGTTTAAAAAGATGCCGTGAAGAGTTTGTTCTCCAACTATCTTTTCTATCTGTTCATGAACTTTTTCATCCCTCAGGTCACCTGAAACTATAGAGATCTTGTCATGTTTGTTTTTCAATTCTTTTAATAAATCAGCTCTTCGGGCCACGGCAATAACAGCCGCTCCTTCATCCAATAACGTTTCAGCTGTAGCTCTGCCAAAACCGCTGCTGGCCCCGCAAACAACAAAACGCTGGTTTTCAATAGATAAATTCATAAGCTTGATCCTGAATAATATTCATCATAAAACGTTTATCAATTCTCCAACAAAGTAATAACTCTAATTCATTCATTCAGTTTAAATTCAATTATTATATCTCATAATGTTATTCTCAGGTTAAAATTTAAACTAATGAGAAAACATCACTATAAGTGGTTTAGGTTGATCTTGTCCTTATAAAAAAATGTTTATATAGCCGGTTGGTCGATAAAACTTCAATTATTTTAAAATAATGCCAGTTTATGCGTAAATAAGTTAAATTAAATAGGAATCTGGAAAGTAAGTATCCGTTCATTGTTTATTATTTCCATAAGTATTCCACTTCTTCTTAAAATCCATCCATAACCAGGGATAAAGTCTTAAAAGATTCCGGCCTTTAGAAAAATGGGCGTTAAGAATCCGGTGGAATGTAGCGTAAAGAAAAAATCCATACCGCATGGTTTCTAGAATACGGCGAGTACAGTTGTGGAGCATTGGATTTTTTTAGCGGAATGGAGACGGATTTAGCCCATTTTTCGACCGCCGGCGATTTTTGGTTACTTTTCATCGATGAAAAGTAACATAGCGATTGTGGTAAATGAAATTTTTGTATTTAAGAACTAGTATACAATGTTATTCCCGGCCAGCCATGAGATGTTATTAAAGGAATTTTTCTTGTCGTTGTGAAAAATAATTTATAATGTAAGATAAGGGTTGCGACGAAATCGGATCCGCTGCAATTCATAATATCATATATAATTTTGGCTTTTGCCGAATGTGATGTAACCATGAATGATAAACCGGGAATATATTTCCCCAAACATACCTATCAACTTACAAGAGGTCATGATGAAACCTTTTTAAGTTATTCTGACCATTTGCCTGTTGCTATCTGTCGTATTAGCCTCCTGTAATATGGCCAATCAATCTGGCCCGGCTATCGTGAATTCCAAATACTTCCCAAACTCTGTAGGGGATACCTGGACCTATGCGGTTTCCGACAGCAGCGGGCAGGTAATCGACACGTTACAGGTAACCGTTCAGCGAACGACCACCTTGTCCGATGGTTCCGAGGCCAGGGTGTGGCAGTATGTAAGCCGCGACAGCAGCTATACACGATATGTAGTGCAAAATGCTGATTCGGTGTTTGTATATGCGGATTCTTTGGGAAAAAGGGTGAAGAAAATTATCACCCCATATGAAATTCATAAGCAATGGAATTTATTTTCACATAGTTATGAAATCAAGAATATGGATACTATATCAGTAGCTAACAGTAATAAGATTCCCACTTATCATATTTATATCTATAATCCGATGCAATATGCTAATCCGATATCTGAAGAATTGTGGATGGCACCTTATGTTGGACTGGTAAAGGAAAAAGTATATGTATATGGATCAACGAAAATATCTCATTTGTATCAACTCATGAATTATAATTTAAAGTAGAAATTTAATGCGGCTATAAATAATATTTTGATGCATGGGACGCAGAGCGTCCCACAAAGCGTGACACCCCGGGAGTTGTGTCACGAGATAAAAATTGTTTTCTGTTACTGCTTACTGTTCATTGATTACTGATATCCTTTGTGCCTCCCTTTCTCCATGCTCCATGCGCTTCGCTATCTGCTCATCCATACTCAATCCCGTTTTCAACCGTTTACCAATCAAGCAATAAATAAAAGTTGTGGATTATCTTTTATTTGATACAGAAAAAAAGCGTATATTACGAGTCTTTGTAAATTTCGAAATTATAGAATTATAGGAATGGAAATAAGAAATGTTGCCATAATTGCTCACGTAGACCATGGTAAGACTACTTTAGTGGATCAGATGCTTCGCCAAAGCGGAACATTCCGCGAGAATCAGGAAGTGGTTGACCGGGTGATGGATTCGAACGATCTCGAAAGAGAACGGGGAATCACCATTATGGCAAAAAATACCGCTGTCTTCTGGAAAGACATAAAAATTAATATTGTTGATACACCGGGCCATGCCGATTTTGGCGGGGAAGTGGAACGTATACTAAAAATGGTTAACGGGGTTATACTTCTCGTTGATGCTGCCGAAGGGCCGCTGCCTCAAACGCGTTTTGTTTTACGGAAATCGTTACGTCTGGGATATAAGCCAATCGTTGTTATTAATAAAATTGATCGAAAGGACGCGCGTCCCGATACGGTACTGAATATGATCTTCGATTTGTTTGTCGATTTAAATGCCACTGACGAACAATTGGATTTCCCGGTGCTCTATGCTGTGGGTAAGAACGGGATATGTAAAAAAGAACTTAATGAGGAAGATCAAAACCTATCTACGATGTTTGATACTATACTCGAACATGTATCACCACCGGATGTGGATTACGAAGCCTCTTTCAAAATGCTGGTGAGCAACATCGAATGGAACGACTATGTAGGACGAATTGCCGTTGGCCGGGTTGAGCAGGGTGTCATAAAACAGAATCAGGAAGTGACCCTGCTTGATGGTAAATCAAATGTGAAAGAGAAAGGCCGCGCAACGAAATTATTTACATTCAAAGGATTGAAGCGGGAACCGGTTGAAGAAGCTTTCGCCGGTGATATCATTGCATTAGCCGGATACGAGCAGGTCCGTATCGGTGATACTTTGTCAGATTCTACAGATTTGACCTCTATCGCTTATTATGATATTGATGAACCGACCATTGCCATGTATTTCCGGGTTAATAATTCACCATTTGCCGGAAAGGAAGGTGAATATGTGACCTCAAATATGATTAGCGATCGTTTGGAAAAAGAAACGCGGACGAATGTTGCTATCAGGGTAGAGCCCACGGATAGTCCGGACGTATATCGTGTTTCGGGACGTGGTGAACTTCAGCTGGCTATATTAATCGAGACCATGCGTCGTGAAGGGTATGAATTTTCCGTATCACGACCCGAAGTAATTTACAGGGAAATTAATGGGAAAAAGCATGAACCTGTTGAAGAAGTGGTGATTGATGTCCCGGAAGAATACAGCAACAAAATTATTGATAACCTGTTGCAGCGTAAAGGGATCATGCAGTCGATGGAACAGGAGGGAGATAATACCCGGCTCGTTTTTCATGTTCCGTCACGCGGACTAATCGGTTTTCGCGGTGAAATGCTTACCGATACCAGGGGAACCGGTTTGGCTCACCAACAATTTCATGAGTATCAGCCCTATAAAGGCGAGATACCAGGACGAAATCGTGGTGCGATTATCGCACTTGAAAATGGAAGTGCCACGCCATATGCTCTCGAAGGAGCACAGGACCGCGGTGAGTTTTTTGTAGAACCGGGGGATCCGGTTTATATGGGACAAGTGGTCGGGGTGAATAACCGGACCGATGATATTGTCATTAATGTGGCCAAAAAGAAAAACCTGACCAATCACCGGGCCACACAATCGGCCGACAGCGTTAAAATATCCGTCGCAAAGAAAATGAGTCTTGAAGAATGCATTGAGTTCATCGATAATGATGAGTTACTCGAAGTGACGCCGAAAAGCCTTCGTCTTCGGAAATTATATCTCGATCACAATGAACGTAAACGTTTCGAAAAAAGCACGATTTCTCAGTGATCAGTTTCAGTAAACAGTAAACAGTGGAGACGGAACAAAACGTTGTTTTGTTCC
>DATFMH010000096.1:0-37773 GCA_035267045.1 Balneolales bacterium | reverse complement strand
AAAAGGCAAAAGGCAAAAGGCAAAAGGCAAAAGGCAAAAGGCAAAAGGCAAAAGGCAAAAGGCAAAAGGCAAAAGGCAAAAGGCAAACCTCTCGTTCCCGGTCTCTGTCTGGGGACATACAGGTGGACACTCTGTGTCCACTCATTTTTTTTCAAAATATTTTATAGTTAATAATTGCCCCGGCCTTCAGGCCAGGGTGATAGGATTTGAATCAATTATTGTTAGGGCTTTAGCCCTTTAAATATGTCTGGTAAGGGCTAAAGCCCTCATTGATACATTTTTCAAATCTAATAATCCCCGGCATGATGGCACGGGGCTATGAATACTGGCAAGCAACACACTGTTTACTGTAACTGCTTACTGGTCAATGGAATCCTCTTAACACTTACGTCTTACATCTCGTGAAGCGTTCCATCATGCGCGTTCTATAAGAGCGTCGGTATTTTCGGTTTCCAGCTCATCAAATTTCTTCAGTTTATAAATAATAGTCGATCCCAGCCAGCTGATGATAAAGATACCAATGATGAAATACCCTATTAGTGTAAAATCACCGCTTAAATGATTAATTACATTAACGAACCAGCCCTTCAGTCCAATTTTATTATCGATGATACTAAGTACCTCAATACCTCCCACAAACAGTGCGATTAAGACGGAGACAAATGTGATCGTGAAGTTATAATAGAGTTTTCTCAAAGGTTTAACATATGCCCAGCCGTAAGCGGCCAGCATTAAAATACCATCAGTAGTATCCACTAACGACATACCTGCTGCAAAAAGAGCAGGAAAGATGAGTATGGCCCAAATGGATAAACCTTTCGTGGCTTCAACTGCTGTGATTCCCAAAAGACCAATTTCGGTAGCTGTGTCGAAACCAAGTCCAAATAAAAATCCAAGTGGGTACATATGCCAGCTTCGGCTGATTAATTTATAAAGGGGATTGAAAATCCTGGAGATAAGACCGCGCCGGTTCATTAAATGATCCAGAGACTGTTCGTTGTAAGATGTTCCCATTTTGACTTTTGTGAACGTCAGGTAAACATTACGGAGTATGAGTAAATTCAAAAAGGCTATTAAAAACAGGAAACCGGCGGATACAATCGTACCGATCGTGCTACCCAGGGTTTGTAGTTCAGGAAATTTGTCCTGCAAGGATGTGGCTGTAAGGGCAATAACAATGGATGCAATTACAACAACAGTTGAGTGACCCAGCGAGAAATAGAACCCGATACCCACCGGCTTTTCCCCATTTTGCATGAGTTTTCGGGTTACATTATCAATTGCCGCGATATGATCCGCATCAACGGCATGACGCAAACCAAATGAGTAAGCGATGACTGCTGTTCCGATCATCAGGGGATAGTCTTTGAATATTATAAAAACAAGTACCCAGACAAGAAGGTTAAAGATGATCAGAAAGAGGTATATAAGGCCAATTTTGTCCTTGGTAGTAGATGAATAATTTTTAAATAATTTTGATAAATGAGACATCATATAAATACAAAATGAATAATATTAATTTTTCAATTTATCGTTGACGTATAGGTTATAAATAAAATATTATCAATGAACGGTCATCCCGACTTACCGGAGAGATCTGTTTAGGCAGGAGACCTTTAAATGTTGATAAATAGTATTAAGTATTTTGCCGTTGATGGATTCCTCCGCTTCGGTTGGAATGACAAAATGCGTTTTTTATTATTTAACATATCCTCGGCAACTGCTCGCCAGTAAGCATATCTACGACCCTTGTTCCTCCAATCCGGCTGTTTAGTATCACCATCCCGGGATGATCCCTGGTTACTTCGCCAATGATTTTAGCCTCACGGCCTTGCGGATGCTGATGCATCGCTTTGAGTATCCGTTCCGAATCCTTACTTTTTACAAAAGCCAACAGTTTACCTTCATTGGCGACGTAAATCGGATCAAGACCCAATATTTCACAAGCTGCCCGGACTTGTTCATGCACAGGTATGGATTCTTCCTGCAAAACGAAACCAAGGCCTGATGCTTCAGCTAATTCGTTTAAAGCACTCGAAACGCCACCACGCGTAGGATCACGTAACGCATGAATTTCACCCGACTGTATCATAGTATCAACTAAACCATTCAATGCCGCAGAATCACTTTTAATAATTGATTCAAATTCGAGTCCTTCCCGCACCGACATTATTGCGATTCCGTGCCTGGCGATATCTCCGCTGACAATGATTTGGTCATCAGGCTGTATTTGACCTGCACCAATAATCATATTTGGCCACACCGCACCGATCCCGGTCGTATTAATAAAAATCCGGTCGCATTTTCCCCTGTCAACTACTTTGGTATCACCGGTGACAATCTGGACACCGGCCGCTGAGGCGGCTTCTTCCATTGATAGAATAATTTGCCAAAGATCTTCCATCGGTAAGCCTTCTTCGATAATGAATCCAACGGTTAAATAAAGGGGTTGGGCTCCACACATGGCAATATCATTAAGGGTTCCGTGTACGGCCAGGGAACCGATGTCGCCGCCCGGGAAAAAAATAGGATCCACTACAAATGAATCGGTGGATACTGTCAATTGGCGTCCATCGAGTGATGGCAGAATCGCCCCATCGTGTAACGCTTCTAAATAGTTATTCCGGAACTGTGGCAAAAAAACTTTGCGGATCAGATCGTTGGTCAATTTACCACCACTTCCGTGGGCAAGCAGAATATTTTTATAATCGGTTATGGGGATCGGGCAACTGAAAGACTTAATCCCATTTTGGTACGTGATTTTATTCATTAGCTAAATCCTCCGTAATCCTTTTATCCTTTTTTATGCGATAGTTGCCGTAGTGATAATAAGCGGCGCAGGCTCCCTCCGAAGAGACCATCGGAGCCCCAAGCGGATGTTCAGGAGTACATTTTTTACCGAATGCAGGACATTCGGTTGGTTTCTTCCGGCCTCTTAATATGACACCGGCGATGCATTCAGAATTAGTTACAGGTTCTACATCTCGAACATTGAATTTTTTTTCTGCATCGTAAAGTTCGTATCCGGGACGTATTTCGAGTCCGCTTGCCGGTATGACTCCCATGCCGCGCCAGTTACGATCCGTTACCTGGAAAATAGTGCGTATTAAATTTTGAGAAGGGATATTGCCTTCACGTTTTACGGCCCGGGCATACTGATTCTCAACCTCATAACGACCTTCCTCAAGCTGTTTAATTGTCATGTAGGTGCCTTGCAAAATATCCAGGGGTTCAAATCCGGTAACGACGATCGGAATCTTATAGCGCTGAGCCATCGGGATATATTCATTGTAACCCATCACAGAGCAGACATGGCCGGCTGCCAGAAAACCCTGTACCTGGTTTTCCGCCGATGAGAGGATCATTTCCATGGCCGGTGGTACAAGTACATGGGATGACAATATTGAAAAATTACGGACTCCTGATATGTGAGCCTTATTTACCGCCATGGCATTGGCAGGAGCAGTCGTTTCGAAGCCCACAGCAAAAAATACGACTTCTTTGTTCGGGTGTTTAATAGCCAGGTTAACGGCATCAAGTGGAGAATAAACCATTCGTACATCGGCACCTTCCGATTTCACCATTAAAAGATCTTTTTGGGTTCCCGGAACACGCATCATATCTCCGAACGAGGTGAAAATGACATCAGGTTCCTGGGCGATGGCAATAGCTTTATCAATTATTTCCTGGGAAGTCACGCACACCGGGCAACCGGGACCATGTACAAAGGTTAGTTTATCCGGTAGCAAATGATCAATACCATATTTCACAATGGCATGTGTTTGACCACCGCAAATCTCCATTATGGTCCATTCACGCGATATAGTCTTGTGTATCAGATCGATATATTTTTGGGACGCTTCGGGATCACGATATTCGTCAAGATACTTCATAATGAATTGATTTTTTTATAATTTCATCGGCTTTATACAACGCGTGGTAGAGTTGTCCGGCAGCAATTCCCCCATCATTAGGTGGAATTTGTTGATGCCGGTAAGGTCGAAATCCGTGTTCCTCGAGTTTGGCAATAGTCCGCTCGGTCAAATAAACATTTTGAAAACACCCACCTGACAACACGACTGTTTTTTCAACAGCTAATTGGGCCATTTCTACGATTATATCCGATAACGTGTTATGAAATTTATTCGATATCAGCGAGGGATCGGAAATAGGAATGTCCGTCATAATATTCTGTATTATTGGTTCCCAGTCTATCACGCAAAGATTTTTTTCGAAATTTAGCTTGTAAGGATAACTTTCGTCCGTCTTGTTTTGCGGTATAAGATGCTCAAGAGCCATTGCGGCCTGACCCTCATATGAGATCGTTTGCCGTATATCCAGGAGTGATGCTACAGCATCGAATATACGTCCGATACTTGTTGTTACCGGAGCGTTGATCTTATGTTCCAGCATCCTTTTTATTATCGAAAGTTCCGTTTTCGAATAAGCGTTAACGGTAGGCAGATCTGTTTTTTGAAAGACTTTATCGCCAAAAATTTCAAACAACACACCTAATGCCGCTCTACGTGGTTCACGCATGGCCTTATCGCCACCCGGAAGGCGGAATTTCCTGAAAGTGGCCAGCCGGATCCACTTTTTTCTATCGCATAACATGAACTCACCACCCCATATGGTTTCATCGGTTCCTAATCCGGTACCATCCCAGGCAACACCAAGTAAGGGGCCTTCGAGTCCGTGTTCAGCCATGCATGAGAGGATATGTGCATAATGATGCTGTACTGCATAAGTCGGTATGTTACGTTTTTCGGTATCTTTACTCGTATAATATTCAGGATGCAGGTCGTGAACGATCAAATCGGGTTTAAGGTCGTATAACTGAGGTAAATCAGCAATAACTTTATGATACACTTTTGTAGCTTCATACGTATCGAGATCACCGATGTGTTGGCTTAAAATGATGTCGGTGCCGTTGTTTAAGGCAATGCTGTTTTTTAGATGACCACCCGAGGCAAGAATGGTGTGTGAATTATGGGATTTATCAGATGTCCCGCTTGTATTCTTTATATGATTTAAAGAAACAGGCAGGGGGGCGTATCCCCGGGTGCGGCGTAATATGGCAGGTTTACCTGCTATCATCCTGACAACCGAATCGTCGATGTGACGTTCAATGGGTCGGTTGTGAACAAGGTAGAGGTCGGCGATCCCGTTCAGTTGTTCTAAAGCCTCATATTCGTCTATGCAAATGGGTTCGTCACTACTATTACCACTCGTTGCTATAACCGGGGCACCGATGAGACGCATCAATATATGATGTATAGGTGAATAGGGAAGCATGATCCCATAGGTCGGATGGCCAGGGGCTACCGGCCGGGCTACCGGAATTTCTGAATTAGCTTTACGGGGCAGAATGACGATGGGAGCCTGTGGTGATTGCAATAGCTCTTCTTCATCCTGAGTGATGTAACAAAGTTTCCGGGCTTGTTCAAGTGATGAAACCATGAGGGCAAACGGTTTTTCTTCACGGTTCTTGCGTTTCCTAAGCCGTCGGATTGTTGATGTATTTGTAGCTTCAGCAATAAGTTGAAAACCACCAATACCTTTTAAAGCAATGATTTCGCCACTTTTTATCGCCTCAGCAGCCTCCTCCATTGCCTGGTGGCCTCGGGTAATCACTCTTCCACTTGCATCCCAAAGTTCCATTTGGGGGCCACAATCGGGACAGGCATTAGGTTGAGCATGAAAGCGGCGGTTATCAGGATCTTCATATTCCTCCCGGCAATGATCACACATCATGAATTTATCCATAGTAGTGTTCCGGCGGTCGTATGGGAGTCCGGTAATAATGGAGTAGCGGGGTCCGCAATGGGTGCAATTGGTAAAAGGATAGAGATAGCGGTGGTTATCGGGATCGAAGATTTCCTTCAGACAATCAGGGCAGGTGGCGATATCAGGCTGCATCAAAGCCCGTTTACGGCCATTATTGTTGCTTCTTCGGATCTTGAATTGTTGGTAACCCGCTGGTTTAAGATATTGGATATCAATGCGATTGTAATAAGCATGTGGTGGTTTATCCTGTTGTAAAGACTCCAGCATATGATCCAGAGAAGATTGGAAACCCTCGGCCTCGATCATAACTCCTTCACTATCATTGCTAATCCATCCGGTGAGGTTGAAGGATGTGGCCAGACGGTAAAAAAAAGGCCGGAATCCTACTCCCTGAACGGTCCCGTTTATTTTTATACGAATACGCTTTATCGTGTTCATTTCTCAACTTGTTGTACTAACCAGTCACACCAGTTATCAAGGCCATCGTCATTAACACAAGAGGTCTCAAAAATGGTCAGAGAAGGATTGATGCGTAAAGCATTGTTTCTGAGTTCTGCCAAATCGCAATTTACATAGGGAATCAAGTCTGTTTTATTGATCACCAACACACTGGCATTCCGAAACATGGCCGGGTATTTCAGGGGTTTATCATCTCCTTCGGTTGTACTTGCGATGACTACTTTCATCGCTTCCCCCAGATCGAAACCGGCAGGGCAGACAAGGTTACCGACATTTTCAATAAATAATAAATCGGTTTGTTCCGCTTGTATATCAGAAAGGGCTTCTTGTACCAACGTTGCTTCGAGGTGACAGGCCCCATTGGTGACAAGCTGAATTACAGGTAAACCAAAAGAATCCAGGCGACGGGCATCCAGGTCGGTTTGTACATCACCGATAACGACCGCCATTCGGACGCGTGTTTTCAATTTCTCAAGTGTTTTTTCAAGCAGGCTTGTTTTTCCTGAGCCGGGTGAACTCACCAGGTTAAGGGCCAAAATCCCGTTTTTTTTAAAAAACAGACGATTATCACTGGCCACTTCGTCATTTTTTTGCAGAACCTTACGTTCAATAGTTTTGATACTCATATAAAGAATAGTTTAATTATCAGATATTTCGAGGTCGGTAACGATCATTTCATTCCCCGCCACAACTTCAACGTCGGTCGATGTACAGAGGGGGCAAACAAAATCGACCGGTTCTATTTCAGTTTCATGATTACAATTACGGCATTTTATGCGGAGAGGAACTATTGTAATATCGAGCTCAGTGTTTTTTAAAGGGGTGCCATCTCTGGCTGCATCAAAACCTGATTGCAGAAATTCCGGAATTATTGTAGAAAATGCGCCGATTCGAACGCATATTTTTTTTAAAAACGGTTCTTCCTCAGGTGTTAAATGTTCTCTTGCAATACGTATAATATTTTTAGCAACGGATAACTCGTGCATAGTCTCGCTTTATAAAAATCTCTCACTTGATAATGGTTTTCAACAGACGATATTATCATTAATGAGGTACCTGTTAACTGCTTACAGTTCACTGATTATTGATCTAATTCCTCAAGATAGTCGAAAACCTGCCGGGCTTCCTGCTTATCTAATATACTGATCGCAAAACCCACATGAACAATCACATAGTCACCGATTATGGCATTGGGTACATACGATAGGCAGACCTCTTTTTTTAGTCCGCCAAAACTTACTTTACCCATTAATAATTCGTTCTCTTTGTTCTCTTGATGATTGATCTCGACTATTTTTCCGGGTATACCGAGACACATAGTTTTCTATTTAAGAGTTAAATATCTTCTTTTTTTAAGATAGGTAATCTGAAGGTATTTTCAATGAACTAAACACAGGAATTTTAAAAAAATATAGAACGCGGATGACGCGGATTATGCGGATTTACGCGGACGCAAGGAAAGTTATATAAAGGTGAATATCACACCCTGAATTGGGAATTAATATTCAGGGTGTGAATATTAAGTAATTGTATGATCCTTGAATTTATTTCAAAAGTATCATCTTTTTGGTGATGATGTTATTGGGTGTGATAAGCCTGTAAAAATAGATGCCGCTGGCATTATTCGAGGCATTCCAGGTTATGTTATGTATCCCGGCTGATATCTTTGAGCTTGTCAGATCAGCCACCTGCCGGCCAAGAATGTCATAAATCATTAAGTGGACTTTCATAGCTTTTGGCAGAGAGAATGAGATATTTGTACTCGGGTTAAAAGGATTCGGGTAGTTTTGATCTAAACTAATTTTTTGGGGAATTTGTAAATTAGCCATGTCCTTTTGATTTGCGGTAAATATGGTTGTATCACCCGGTATTTTATATAATCCATCACTTGACGAAGCCCACATATAACCGTTGGGACCTTCTATAATTTTGTTACCATCTTCAAAGTAGGCTGTTAAGGGGGAATTTGTCGTAGTATATTCGGTCCACTGTGACCCATTATATTCGGCTAAAACTTGTGTTGCCAATGTCCAGATATGGTTTTTAGAATCTATGTAAATATCATTAATCGGGTTTGTTGAATTTGAACCGTTTGGATCAGGGATAAGCATTCCTGTCCAATTAGTGCCATCGAATATATGGAGATACGTTCCGTCGGATCCTGCATAAATATTATTGTTTTTATCTACCGCCAGAGCCAATATTTCGGCATTGCCAACCGAGTGCTTATTGGCCCCGTTTATCTGAACAGTCCAGTTGGTTCCGTCATATTCTACCAGGCCGCCATCCAGGTCTGTAGCCGGATAATTTTTGGTACCAACCCAGATGTGATTATTATTATCAACAACAATTGCTTCTATATAATTGGAAGTCATTGCCGTATTGGTAGAATCATACACGGTCCATGTTTTACCATCGTACATAGCCAAACCACCACTCTGATGAAGCGTGTAATTGGGTCGGGTGCCAACCCAGATATGATTATTTTGATCTACGGCTATAGTTTGAATATAATTACCCGGGACTTTAGAATTATCGGTATCGAATTCGGTAAAAGTTTTACCATCAAATCTTACAACCCCGCCTTGCGTGGTGCCAAACCAGAGATTCCCGTTATGATCGAAAGTCAAATCCGTAGCAATGGCATCGTTAATTTTAACATGCGTCGTATCATATTCCTGAAAATTTGTACCATCATAAACATTTAAAAAAGCATTAACGGGGCCATCACTAAAGGTTCCCATCCACAAATGATTATTTTTATCGAAGGCAATACCATGGATATTATTAGTTGACATTCCGGTAGTCTGGTTCGTATAAAAAGTCATTCCCCCGTCTTTGTAATGAATAAGTGCAGGGGTTGAACTCGAGTATTTCGTCTCAATATTGGCCCCAAAATAGAGGCTGTCACCGACAGCATAAAAATTGGAGTTAACGGAATTAATTGGATAAGCAGAGTTGCCAACAAAGGTCCAGGTTGAATCCTGCAGATAGGCTAGGCCATATGATGGCCCGGTAAAGGCTTTAGCCATTCCCACCCAAAGTTTACCACCAAAATTAATTAACTGATAAGCCAAAATCTTTTTAGTGGCATCATTAGGATACGGATTTTGCAGCTTCCATGCTTTATAAGTAAAATCATCAATTGTATATTCATATAATTGACCCTGGGCTATCCACATTGTATTCCCTCCCCCCGGTGCCATTGCCGTAATAGCTACATTCGATGTAAGGGGAATTTGTCCTTTTTGATCTACATCGGTCCAATCTCCGGGTTTGCCATAAAAGACATCTCCATTGGAGCCTACCCATAATCTTCCGGAACCGTCGAGAGCTAGTTTATCAACTTCCTTAAATGTAAAATTATTATAGGCACTGAAAAAGGTGAAAGCGGATATACTATCGCCAAAAATCTTGGCTAAACCCATACCTGTACCAACCCAGAGGGTGTCGCCCTGCATCTTAAGATCATTAATATTATTATCGGGTAAATTTGAATTAGTGCTATTATAAACCGACCATTTTTTGCCATCAAATTTAAGTAATCCGAATCCCGGTGTACCAGCCCACACATTACCTGACCGGTCACAAGCTATGGTTTTAATTGATTTGTCGGGTACTCCATAATCGTGCATGGTATAAGCTTTCCACGATGTACCATTGAATTCGCTGATACCCCCATTTGTAGCAAACCATTGATTACCGGCGCTATCAACAGCTATAGCATTTATATCACTGTTACCCAATCCGGTATTTTCTTCTTTGAAGTGCGTCCAGCCGGAAGTTTGAGCAAAAAGATTTGAATGAATGAAAAACAACACAGTCGTAGATAGTAAACAAATCGTATAGAATCGTTTCATCATAAATCCTCATTAATAATTATATATAAAAGTAGAACCGTGCTTATAAATATGGTAGGCTGTTCTGTTAATTGGTAATTAAAAAAAGAATTTCAATTGTTAAAAAGACACATGATTAGGATAATACTTACAGGGAAATTTTTAAGTTTATCGAATTTTTACAAATCCTTATTAAAAATACGTTTACAAAAACAGGATTAATGGGAACACAGTGAAAAGATGTGCAATCGAAAAGTATAACAGTAATTTCCCGAATTTATATAATTTTATAGATAAGTCACATGTAAAATTTCATATAATCCACTTAACCGATAGTATTCCATTTTTCATCATGACTTTATCTATATCTATATTAATTGTAATATCCTGATGAAAATACATACAACGGAAACCGAATTTTTTTATCATTTCATTTGAATCTAAGCATGTTATACATCTCTAAAAGAAATCTATCATTACTTCTCATTTTTACCCTTTTATCAGTCGCTACCTGTAAAAGGAAAATTTCCAATAATGACACGTCAAACCCACAGCGTGTATCTGTACTGACGCAACACAATAACAATACCCGGTCGGGATGGAACGATCAGGAGAGTCTGTTAACAACCAGTAATGTAAATGTTAAGCAATTCGGCAAACTATTTGACTTACCGGTGGATGACCAGGTTTACTCACAACCTTTGGTAATTGGTAATTTATACATTGATAACGGGCTCCATAATGTCGTGTACATAGCCACTGTTAATAACTCCATTTACGCCTATAACGGCGATACCGGTAAACTTTATTGGGAAAAAAATTATACGGCATCGGGTATGTATCCGCCGAAAAATACGGATATGACTGGAGCCTGTGGAGGGTATTATCACGATTTTAGCGGCCATATAGGTATCGTAGGAACGCCGGTAATAGATAAAAATACGAAAACCATTTATTTCGTCGCCCGCAGTACCGACGGTAATACTTTTGTTCAATATCTGCATGCTGTGAATATCGTCAATGGCAATGAGAATTCCGGTAGTCCGGTAAAAATAACCGCTAATTACAAAGGAAATGGAGCAGGTAGTGTTAATAATCTAATATCGTTTGACGCGCAGAGGCAAAATCAGCGTCAGGGTTTAACGCTGTCGAACGGTACGATTTACATCACGTTTTCATCTCATTGTGACTGGGGACCTTATCATGGTTGGGTGCTCGGATATGATGCCTCCACATTGAAACAACAAATTAATTATAATGATACCCCAAATGGATATGCCGGCGGGATGTGGGAAAGTGGTAACGGAATGGCCGCGGATGCGCAGGGCAATCTCTATGTAGTGGCCGGAAATGGAACCGTTGGTGACAGTGGTAATCCAACTAACCTTACTAATCGTGCTGAAAGTGCCATGAAGCTCACTCCATCCGGATCATCATTACATGTGACATCCTATTTTACACCATATAGTTATCAGCAGCTCAATCATCATGATCTGGATTACGGCGGTATGGGTGCTTTTTTAATTCCCAATTCAAATTATTATGTGACAGGGGGTAAAGACGGGAACTTATATTTATTGAATAAAGATAATATGGGGGGATATCAGTCCGCTTCAAATAACATACAAGAAACCATCCCGTTGGATTCTACAGCCAATTTGCACTGCCAACCGGCTTTTTATAGAGGGAGTTCGAAAAGCTTTGTATATGTATGGTCTGAGAATGATAAGTTGCGCGCCATCCCGTATAACAGGAATAGTAGCTTGCTGGAAAAAAGTAATGAAATTATTTCAGATATAACCGGCCCGGGAGGACAAAATGGGGCTGTTTTATCGGTTTCCTCAAATGGCTCTCAGGATGGTACCGGCATTCTATGGGCTTCATATGCGGCAAATGGTGATGCGGAGCATTCCGTAACACCCGGAATACTGCGCGCTTTTGACGCCAGTGATGTGACCAAAGAACTTTGGGACAATAAACAGAATGCCAGCAGGGATGGCGCCGGTAATTATGCGAAATTTTCAGCACCAACTATTGCCAATGGTCATGTTTACCTGCCTACATTTTCGAATAAAGTGGTGGTGTATGGGTTGTTGAAATGATGTGAAATATGGAATGTAAATTCATTTTTTCATTTTGATGTTATGTAATAATTATATTCAAAAACGTTTTTTAAGACTCATAATTAGTTACTTCTTCAGAATGTCAAAAATCCACGATTACCATTAACTGTTTATCATATACCGGACTATTCTTAACCTGAATTATTCACGTACCCAATTAGAAGTAATACATATCGTATTGTAAATTAAATAAATTATTAAAAATGACTCATCCCTCAATTTTGAGGAAGTTAAAGAGATCTGCAAAATCAAGTTGTGCTCTGCGTTGAAATTAAAAATGCTTAATCAAGGCACCAGAGTGCCTTTCATGCGCATTTTTAATTTCGCCTTGATCACGATAAAATTTCTTGGTGAATAATCCGGGTTAAATTCAAAATTAATAATTTTTAGGATTTTATAAATTTCTTAATAATTTATTTAAAACTTATAAACCATATGATTTATGAAAAACATCCGAAAAATAATCTTTATATTTTCTTTAATGATGTTACCGGTAACTTGTATGGCCCGGGCTCGCTATTTGACGGTAACAGCGGTAAACAAGCTAAAGTTTGGGCGTGTAAATCAAACTATTACGTTAAACGAAAATCAACTCAGTGGTTTAGGTAAAGTTGATCTGAATAACCTACATGTAAAGGATGCGGCCGGACGCGAGTTGTTATGCCAGGCCGTTGATTCAGATGGGGATTATCATCCTGATGAAATCATTTTCCAGGCGGATTTTGCTCCTCATCAAACGAGGCATTTTGTTGTTTACATCGGTAAGAGGCACCTTTACAATGCTAAACAGTTTAAGGTTTATGGGCGTTATGTTCGCGAACGGCATGGCGATTTCGCATGGGAAAATGATCGCATAGCCGATCGTACCTATGGAAAAGCTCTACAGAACTGGAAACTGGAACCTCTTACCAGTAGTGCTTTAGATGTCTTGTGCAAAAAAGGTAATAAGCTTGTACTTAATAATTGGTATATGACGGGACATATGCATACCGATACCGGAGAAGGAGCAGATCTGTATACAGCCGGAAATAGCAGGGGGGTAGGTGGTAATGGTTTATGGTCTGGAGGCAAGCTTTGGACTTCGAAAAATTATGTTCAATCCCGGGTATTTTCCAAAGGCCCTATTCGTATTCTTTTTCAATTGAAGTATACTGATTTCAATGTTGATGAAAATAACGTTAAAGAAACCAGCCATATTTCTCTGGATGCAGGTCAAAATCTGAATCATTTTGTGTGTCATTTTACACCTCAAAAATCAGGGAAACTGGTTGCCGGGATAGGTATCCAGAAATCTGATTTAACCGAAAGTGAAGTTAGAAAAGGCATTAAGCCTGGCCAGCGGCCGGTTCCGGTAGAACGTTCTCCGGGTGCATTCATTCATAAAGATGTAAATGCAAAATATGGCTGGATAACTACACAGCAACCGCTAAGTGAGGGAATGTTGAATTGTGCTATTATTGTTAATCCAAATGATTTCGTGAAAGTGTCAGCGGATAATAAAAATGAGTTGGTTTTAGCCAGGGTACCAAAAGATAACACGATTTCTTATTGGGCGGGTTACACATGGAGTAAAAGCGGGCAGTTTAAGAATTATGACGAATGGAAATCGTATGTGAGTCATTTTGCGCAGGAATTACGATCGCCAATTCAGCTCATGGTTACTAGTAAATGATAACTCAATAACGTGATTTCGTTATCTTAATTGATGAGAATTGGATTTAAAAAAAGGGCTTCAACAATTCAACAATCAACATTTTTAATTCAAAATTTCCATACCGTTAACCGGTGTAAACGTTAATTAATTAGTTATATAAATCAATATTTTAAAAAGAACTTATTTTATGTCAATATCTATACGTCAGCCAACGAATCCACAAGATTATCAAAACTATTCTACCCAACGATTACGTCAGGAATATTTACTTGATCAATTGATGGTGCCGGGCGAAAGCCACTTTGTTTATTCCCATCATGATCGAATGATTGCAGGAGGGATTGTACCAAAGTCGCCAGGGATAACTTTACCTTCTTTTAAGGAACTTAGATCCGATTATTTCCTGGAACGCCGTGAAATGGGTATTATCAATATCGGGGGCAAAGGATCGGTAATTGCCGACGGTCAGACCTTTGCTCTTGAACATGGAGAATGTGTTTACCTTGGAAGAGGAACGAAAGAAGTTCAATTCCAAAGCGATACAGGTAATAAAAGTGCTCATTATTATATCATATCTACTCCTGCACATACTACCCATCCCAATACCAAACAAACCAAAGCGGATGCAACAGTAGAACATTTGGGGGATCCTGAAGCTTGTAATGAACGTTCTATTTACAAGTTCATTCACCCGGATGGTATTAAAAGTTGCCAATTGGTTATGGGGTATACGGAGTTGAAGTCGGGCAGTGTCTGGAACACGATGCCGGCACACCGGCATGACCGGCGATCGGAAATCTATTTTTATTTTAAATTGCCGGAAGAAGCCAGGCTCTTTCATTTTATGGGTGATCCGGATCATACCCGCCATTTAGTACTTTCTAATGAACAAGGTGTAATTTCTCCGTCGTGGTCGATCCATGCAGGAGCAGGAACGGCGGCGTATAGCTTCATATGGGCTATGGGAGGAGAAAATCAAAGTTTCGCAGATATGGATTTTGTTCAAATGGAAGCACTTTATTAATTAACGTGAATCCAACATAAGGAAATAATGGAACCATAGTAATAATTCAAATTATGACTAAAGACGATGGCCCCTGTCTACCGGCAAACAGGCGTAGATGGTAGTTGTCGGGATGCTTTGATCGCATTTATAAATTAACTTAAAGACAAATAAAAACAATATTCTGGGGTTTTATATCAGTTCATTGTTTCAAAACGGCAACCGTCCATCGTCTAAAATTCAAATGAATACTTATATCGAACTCCGGTTAGTTCAAGAAATAGTAATTTAAAGTTATGATCGAATATAATTTAAAAGGGAAAACAGCATTAGTAACAGGTTGTAAAAGAGGTATTGGTAAAGCCATTGCGACCGGATTGGCAAAAGCAGGAGCAGATATAATTGGTGTTTCAGCCACTATGTCGCCCAATGGAAGTGAAGTCGAAAAAAAAGTAGAATCTGAAGGTCAAATATTTACCGGATATCAATGCGATTTTTCAGATCGAAATGCCCTTTATTCTTTTATAAAAAAGGTACAGTCTGCAAATCCGGTCGTTGATATTCTTGTGAACAATGCCGGGACCATCAAGAGAAAACCGGCAGCGGAGCATCCTGATGAGTATTGGGACGAGGTGATGGAAGTGAATTTAACAGCTCCTTTCATATTAAGCAGGGAATTTGGCAAGAAAATGGTGGAGCGGAAGTCAGGTAAAATCATTTTTATTGCTTCGCTGCTTACCTTTCAGGGTGGCATTTTAATTCCGGGCTACGCCGCCAGTAAAGGGGGAATCGGTCAGCTTACCATGGCATTATCCAATGAATGGGCATCATCCGGTGTGAATGTTAATGCCATAGCGCCGGGATATATTGCTACAGATAATACAGCGGCGTTACGAGAAGATGAAACAAGAAATGAATCTATCATAAACCGTATTCCCGCAGGAAGATGGGGTGAACCGGCCGATTTGGTCGGAGCAGCCACTTTTTTAGCTTCGGAAGCCTCAAAATATATAAATGGAACCATAATCACAGTCGACGGCGGATGGATGGGTCGCTAAAAAAAGGAAACGGGTGAAAAAAATATATTCCCATACTTTTTGGATTGTACTTAGTTCAATTACTCTAATATGTAGTGGATGTAAGATTTCACGGCATTCAGCGAGCCATTCACAAAATAAAATACAACAATTAGATCCGGTAAAGAATCTGGATTTTGCATCTCGTCAGCTTCACTATGCTGTCGATAAGTATCCTGATTCTACTCGTTTTCCGAGAACAACACATCGTAATGGTAAAATAAAAGAAGTACCGGCCAATGATTGGACCAGCGGCTTTTTTCCGGGTGAGCTTTGGCTGATGTATAAATACACCGGTAAGCCATTTTGGAAGGCGAAAGCTGAAGCATGGACCTGGCAGTTATCAAGTCAGCAATATAATACACACACACGATGTAGGGTTTATGATTAACTGCAGCTATGGGAATGGATTGAAATTTACCGGGAATAACAAATATAAACAGGTTATTATAAATGCAGCCAAATCGCTTGTTACGAGGTTCAACCCCAAAGTAGGCGCCATAAAATCGTGGGATCATACGAAATGGGAATATCCGGTTATCATAGATAATATGATGAATCTTGTGTTGCTATTTCATGCAACACAGGTTAGTGGGGATAGCACTTTTTATCATATTGCCGAAACACATGCGATGACGACCATGAAAATATTGGTCAGATCTAATGGAAGTACCTGGCATGTGGCTGGTTTTGATACTACAACAGGGAAAGTCATCTGGCGGGGAACCCATCAGGGGTATGCCAATAATTCAACCTGGGCCAGGGGAGAAGCATGGGCATTATACGGGTTTACAATGGCTTATCGATACACGAAAGATATAAAATTGCTAAATACCGCAAAGAAAATAGCTCATTTTATTTTAACTAATAACCATCTTCCTGACAATTATTTTCCTTATTGGGATTATGATGATCCATCTATTCCGAACGCTCCCAAAGATGCCTCAGCAGCAGCCATCATGAGTTCCGGATTCATACAACTAAGTGGGTTCGTAAATAACAAATTGGGAAGTAAGTATTTGAAAGCTGCCCGTAAGATGCTTAGCAGTCTCTCATCACCCGGTTTCCGGGCAAAAGGTGTAGGCAGTAATGCTGGGTTTATTCTGAAAAGAAGTGTCGGAAACAAACCGGCAGGAAGTGAAATATCAGTCCCCGAAGTTTACGCGGATTATTACTATATCGAAGCAAATTTGAGATATCTGAATTTAAAAGAACGGGGAAAAAATAATCAATCAATCTCCGAATAAGTCACTCCGGGCACTGACCCCGAATCTCGTGAATGGTGGCTGGGAACGTTTTGGCCGGGTGTTAGTCGGCTATTTTATGTATCGATAGTACGGGAATAATCATTTATGATGACCTGTGAGATCCTGAATTAAATTCAGGATGACTAATTGGTGGATTCAGGATGACCATTTTAGGGATTTATGATAACTTTTTGGAGATTCAGGGTTACTACCCGGGAATGCAAGATTATTGCCATTATATTATACATTAACCAAATAAAAATAAGTAAATAACGTTTATATTATAACCATAAAATATTCACTCTGAGTATAATGGTCTGTTTGTAATTACAGTATTAAATATATTTTTTGCTTAATATCAGGCACAAGGTTATACTTATATTTGATTTGTACAATCCCGGAAATTGCAATATTATTTTATTTGTGAGGAACATATCAAACATATTTTGGGGACAAAAATAATTAAATATTACAAAATTCTTTAATTGGTATTATGTTATTTTACAAGTAATGATACCGGTAACTTTCATTTAATTTCTATTCGTTTTGAAGAATCGAATAACCATTCGACATATTGCCAAAGAACTGGGTATCTCAGCAATGACGGTATCACGGGCTCTGAATAATCGGGCAAATGTTGACAAGAAGACCAAAAAAAAGATTTTGGAAACGGCCAAAATGATGGGATATAAGCCTAATCACGTGGCCCGTAGTTTGACTATTAATAAAACGTATACGATTGGGGTGGTTATACCGAAATTAACCAATTCATTCTTTCCGGATGCGATACAGGGTATTGAAGAAGTTGCTTTTGAAAATGACTTCCAGATAATCTTAACACACTCTTCGGAAAATGCCGATCGTGAAAAACAAGTTATCGAAGCACTGGTTTCAAAGAGGGTGGATGGAATTTTAATTTCAACAGTCCTCACAAAAAAAGATTTGAGCTTTTATACCGATTTATTAGATACAAATTATCCGTTGGTCTTTTTTGATCGTTGGTTGCCAGGATTAGAGGTGAATAATGTTCGGACAAATGATAAAGAAATTGCCCGAAAAATAGTTGATCATTTAATTGATGATCATAAATATAGAAAAATAGCATATATAGCCGGACCGGATAAGTTATCCATCTCTCATGAACGGAAGGAAGGTTATATTTCATCAATGAAGGAGCATAATCTTGAAATAGACGATGATTGGATCGTTAGTGCTAATTTTGACGAAGAAGCCGGATATGAGGCAACTAAGAAATTATTATCTTTGCCTGAAAACAAAATGCCGAGGGCAATTTTTACGGTCAATGACTCCGCGGCATTCGGTGCCATGGAAGCGATATTCGATGCAAATCTAAAAATACCGGATGATATTGCACTGGTTGGTTTTACAGATGACAAACAGGATAAATTATTAAACCCGCCATTAACAACTGTTCACCAACCGGCCTTTGAAATGGGGAAGCGGGCTTCTCAAATATTGATTGACATAATTAATGGTAAATCGACGACTATTGAAGATATTAAGATCAAAAGTAATATTGTCTTACGCAGATCGTGTGGATGTAAATAAATTTTGGAGTGGATCCCATCTCCATTTATCGCTTGTTTTATTATTTGATCTGAACTTCGTCCGTTAATTTAAATCAAAGTTTATCGTCCCTAATTGATTGCGTTTATTAAGAATAAGCTTATATTAATATTGTTACCGGTAACAATATTACCCGCTTTTTTAAAAACAGAACAAGTCATCATTCTTGTTTCGCATAATGCTGATTTTAGCGGCGGTATTCAGGATGATCCTCAAATATTAATGAAAAAAGTATCACATTATCAGTCTTATTAACTAATATTCAGGTACTTACGTAGGGGGAATCCGGCTGGCACGAATGGAATAAGCATCGAATAAAATCATGATTTCAAAGTTATGTGTAAATCAATA
This sequence comes from Balneolales bacterium, assembly GCA_035267045.1. Taxonomy (GTDB): domain Bacteria; phylum Bacteroidota; class Rhodothermia; order Balneolales; family DATFMH01; genus DATFMH01. Next base: position 18,647 of record DATFMH010000096.1, on the reverse strand, counting down.
GTTCAACAATCTTTGTTTGATAAGTTATTAAATATGAACTATGCTAAACTAACCGAAGGGAGGAGGTTGTAGTATCACGTTTTAGTTGGCAATTATATAAAGGTAATTTCGGGTACTGGAATGGAATTCGAAAAGTTCATATACACTATATCACCATTAAGGAAAAATATATCCAGCGAATGTTTAAAAAAATTATTCTGTGCATAACCGTTTTTTTTATTACTTGTGTCAGCGCTTTTTCACAACAACTGAAATGGTCCAAGAAAATGGCTCGCACCGTGATGACCATCTGGCCGGATTCTATCTATACCAATCCCAATAAACCGGTAAAATGGAGCTATGACCAGGGAGTCGTTTTAAAAGGTATCACAGGAGTCTGGGAAGATACCGGAGAGGGTAAGTATTTTCAGTATATGCAGCATATTATAGATCCTTTTATTTCGAAAGATGGTTCGATTCGAACGTATCGGCCAAAGAAATATAAGTTGGATGACATCAATAATGGGAAAATCCTTTTATTACTTTATAATGTTACCGGTAACCCTAAATACTGGAAAGCGGCGACTCGACTAAGGAAACAATTAAATACACAACCGAGAACACCCGGCGGTGGGTTTTGGCATAAGAAAATTTATCCGCATCAAATGTGGCTGGATGGGCTGTATATGGCTGAACCGTTTTATGCTCATTATGCTGAAATGGCACATGACACCGCAGCCTTTTATGATGTGGCCCGCCAATTTATACTCATGAATCGTCATGCACGTGATCCTAATACCGGATTACTTTATCACGGTTGGGATGCATCCAAAAAGCAAAAATGGGCGAATCCGGTAACGGGTGACTCCCCTAATTTCTGGGGAAGAGCCGATGGATGGTATGCCATGGCCCTGGTTGATGCATTGGATTATTTCCCTAAAAATTTCTCAAAACGTGACTCGCTTATCAGGATTTTCCGGAATCTGTCCGCTGCAATAAGAAAATACCAGGATCCGCAAACAGGCTTATGGTGGCAGGTATTGGATGAAGCTCATCGAAAAGGAAATTACCAGGAAGCATCCGCTTCGTGTATGTTTGTATATGCCCTTGCTAAAGGTGTATTAAAGGGATATTTGCCGGATTCATATTTAAAAACAGCGAGAAAAGGATTTAAGGGCATTGTTAAACATCTGATTAAAACCGGTCCAAATGGTCAGATTAACCTGATTCACACTTGCAGCGTAGCCGGTTTAGGCGGACATCCATACCGGGATGGCAGTTTTAAGTATTATATCAGTGAACCTAAAAGAACAAACGATCCAAAAGGGATCGGTTCTTTTATTATGGCAAGTATCGAATTGGAGCGAGCTGGCACGCAATCCGTTGGGAAAGGATACACGGTAACGCTGGATAATTATTTTAATGATGAACATCGAAAGGATGTCACGGGACATATGGTTTCCTATCATTATGTCTGGCAGGACCGGAGAAATAGTGGATACTGGACTTTTGGCCACATTTTCAGAAATTATGGTGTTAAAACGAATGAATTGAAAACGGAACCCACCGCCAAAAATCTTAAGCATTCGAATATTTATATCATAGTGGATCCGGACACGAAGAAAGAGACCTCAGATCCACATTATATTCAGCCCAAGGATACTAAAGTCATATACAAATGGGTGAAACAAGGTGGCGTTTTAGTCTTATTGGGTAATGACAAAGGGAATGCAGAATTTGCACATTTTAACCAACTGGCCGGAAAATTTGGGATTCATTTCAACGAAAACAGTATCAATGATGAGACGGATCATCATTTCGGCATGGCCGCTTTAACAATTCCTGAAGGGAATCCCATATTTAGACACGAGAAAGTTTATATCAAAGAACTTTCAACTCAAACACTAAATCCCCCGGGAAAAGCTGATTTTAAAAAGGGGAATAATGTCATTTTCTCGGTTTCCCATGTAGGAAAAGGTACCGTATTTGCCCTTGGAGATCCCTGGTTTTATAACGAATACACCGATGGACAGAAATTGCCACTGGAATATCATAATTATGATGCCGCACAACAATTCGTAAAATGGTTGATCAGCAAGGTACCCGGAAATTAAAGCAATGAAATATACCGGATATTATTGAATATGAAACTCCTGAAATTAAAATACTGGTTTTTGACGGGTATGATGTTATTTATCAGTGTCCCATCGCTTAAGGCTAATAGTAAATACAAGACGTATATCACTGTAGCCAAAGATGGAAGCGGTGATTTTACAAGCATTCAGAAAGCGCTTCAGTCTTGCAAATCTTTTCCATATAAACGTATTACAATTTACATCAAAAATGGTGTGTACCATGAAAAAGTGAGAGTGCCGTCATGGAATGCCAAAATCACGATGATTGGTCAAAGCAAGGATAAAACAATCATTACGTATGACGATTATTTCAAAAAAATAAATAAAGGGCGTAACAGTACTTTTTATACGGCAACTATGCTGGTTCGCGGTAATGATTTTGTAGCCAAAAATCTGACCATTAAAAACAGTGCCGGACCCGTAGGTCAGGCCATCGCACTGTATCTGCTGGCTGACCGTGTTACTATCATTAACTGCCGTATCCTGGGGAACCAGGATACGCTCTATTTGTCCGGCGAAAACTTCAGGCAATATTTCAAAAACTGTTATATCGATGGAACGACCGATTTTATCTTTGGTGAAGCGACCGCTGTTTTTGATGATTGTGAGATAAAAATTAAAGATAATTCCTATATCACAGCGGGCTCCACTCCTCATGGGGTTAAATACGGATTTGTCTTCAAAAATTGCCGGTTAACTGCAGTGAAAGGTGTAAATAATGTCTTTTTAGGCAGAACCTGGCGCCAATATGCTAAAACGGTTTTACTCAATTGCTGGCTTGGTCCACAAATACGGCCCAAAGGCTGGTATGACTGGAATAACCCGAAAGCGGACCGGGATTCCTTTTATGCCGAATACCATAGTAAGGGACCGGGGGCGAATAGCAAAGACCGGGTATCCTGGTCTCATCAGCTCAGTAAAAGTCAGGTACAACAATATACGTTGAAAAATATTTTCAGAGACTGGACTCCGGCAACACAACCTAATAAGAAGTGAAGAAGATGAGAAAAATTGGAATAATCAGCATTCTGCTTTTAGTATGTAGTCAATGGGCATATGCCAGGACTCATAAAAAAATTGTTGTAGCACAAGATGGTAGCGGTGATTTTAGCACGGTACAGGCGGCACTTAATGCCGTTCCGCCAAATAATGAATCTTCTGTTATTATTTATGTAAAAGATGGAGTCTATAAGGAAAAACTTCACTTGGGTAAAACTAAAAATCATGTAACCCTGATTGGTCAGGATCGTTTCAAAACAATATTGACGTTTGATGATCATACCGGTAAAGTAACGGCGGCCGGAGATACGATCAATACATCCACATCCCATAGTTTTTTACTGGTTGGAGATGATTTTACGGCAAAAAATATCACTTTTCGAAATAATGCCGGATTTTATGCAGGTCAGGCTGTCGCCGTGGAAATAAAAGGAGATAAAGAGGCCTTTTTGAATTGCCGTTTTATTGGCAATCAGGATGTGTTGTTTACCGAAAGTCCGCAAAGTCGTGAATATTATAAAAATTGCTATATCGAAGGGTCTACCGATTTCATATTCGGTTCTGCTACGGCCTATTTTGATCAATGCCGCATTCACAGTAAGAAAGATTCGCACGTAACGGCCGCTTCCACACCTGAAGGTAAGCTCTTTGGATATGTTTTTTACGATTGTGAACTGACAGGTGATCCTGACGTAAAGAAAGCGGATCTGGGGAGACCATGGAGAGCTTATGCCAGCGTCACGTATATTCATTGCTATCTGGGACAGGATATAAAACCTGCCGGATGGTCGAACTGGCATGACACCGATCGATATAAAACAGCCAGGTATTCGGAATATGAAAGTTACGGACCGGGAGCCGATCCCCCGGCCAGGGTCAAATGGACACATCAGCTAACCGATCAGCAGGTAAAAAAGTATACCTTGCAAAATGTTTTTCCGCAATGGAATCCACAAAAACAGCTAAATCTCAATTGCCGGGAAAAATGAGAAAAGGAGTCAAAAATAGTACAGTCGTATGTTTCCTGGTATTGGGTTGTTCCGTACAGGTATTGGCCCAGCATCGCTTTAATGTGATTCCGTGGCATCTCCAGCAAAAAAGGGTCAATTATATCAATCCTATAGTTGCAAAGAATAATGAAACGAGTAAACCAGAATAGTGAGATTATATTGATGAAAATCCGGTATTCGATATTGACTTTGATTTGTACTCTGTTTTTTACTTTTAATGTGAACGCCCAAAAGACAGATAACAGGGCTGATAACAGTACATGGGTCCCTGACATCGGAAATGGTCAATATAAAAATCCCATTATTTATGCCGATTACTCCGACCCGGATGTTTGTCGTGTTGGTAGTGATTATTACCTTGTTGCTTCAAGTTTTGATGCCATACCCGGATTACCCATTCTGCATTCGAAAGATTTGGTGAACTGGACTATCATCGGTCATGCATTAAAGCGACAACCTCCGTATGAATATTTTTCAAAACCCAGGCATGGTCAGGGTGTCTGGGCGCCGGCCATCCGTCATCATAAAGGAATGTTCTATATCTATTTCCCGGATCCGGATTTCGGTATTTATATGGTCAAAGCGAAGAATCCGGCAGGTCCATGGACAAAGCCGGTTTTAGTTATGAAAGGTAAAGGTCTGGAGGATCCATGTCCACTATGGGATAGTGACGGGAACGCTTACCTCATACATGCTTTCGCCGGCAGCCGGGCAGGTATCAAAAGCATACTGATCCTAAACAGGATGAATGAATCAGGTACCAAAGTCGTGGATAATGGGATCATTGTATACGACGGACATAAAATGGATCGGGATGTCGAAGGGCCGAAATTGTACAAGCGACATGGATATTACTATATCTTTGCTCCTGCCGGTGGAGTGTCGCACGGTTGGCAGATTGTATTACGTTCCAAAAACATATACGGTCCCTATATACGGAAGAAAGTGCTGGAACAGGGACAAACCGATATTAACGGACCCCACCAGGGAGCCTGGGTGACGACATCAAAAGGTGCATCCTGGTTTATACATTTCCAGGATCGTGGTGTTTATGGAAGGGTCACATTACTGGAACCGATGAAGTGGGTGAACGATTGGCCGGTTATTGGAAAAGAACAGAAAAATGGAACAGGTGAACCGGTTCACAAATATAAAAGGCCCGATGTCGGTAAAACATACCCTGTTGCCATTCCACAAACATCCGACGAGTTTAACGGCGATAAACTTGATTTACAATGGCAATGGCAGGCTAATCCAAAACAGAATTGGTATTATCCTGATCCGGGTAAAGGTATTTTACGTCTGTATTGTACGCATCTTCCGGAATTTTTTAAAAATTATTGGGATGTGCCGAATATCCTGCTCCAAAAATTCCCGGCACCGGCATTTACGGGTACTACAAAATTTTCATTTCATGCTCATGAAACTGGTGACAAGACAGGTTTAATTGTTATGGGTAAAAGTTATGCGTTCCTGGCTCTCACGAAAAAGAATGATGGCAATTATTTACAATACGAAATTTGTAAACATGCTGATAAACAAAATCGGGATAAAATAATTTATCAGACAAAGATACCGGATGATTCAGTTTACTTCAGGGTCAACGTACAAAAAGGTGGAATTTGTCATTTCAGTTATAGCATTGATGGCAATGTTTTTCACTCTCTTCAGCAATCGTTTCAATCGGCCGGGGGAAAATGGATAGGTGCGAAAGTCGGGTTGTTTAGCAGCACAACCAGGCGATCACATGATTCCGGTTATACGGATTTCGATTGGTTCAGAATAACAAAGAATTCACAAAATTAATTATTCAATAATACAAGGTAACTATATGAATAATAAAGAAATATCAAGAAAAGAGGCTTTAAAACGAATGGGGTTATTGGCTGTGAGTCCTTCCCTTTTACCTGCCTTGTTCAAACATACTACTATCATTAAAAAGGATGGTCCCGGTTGGGAAGATCTTCCATCCATTAAAAAAAATATCGTTCCACCTACTTTTCCCGATCGAAATTTTTCTATAACAAATTTTGGAGCGAAAGCTGACGGCAAGACCGATAGTCTGCCGGCCATAAAGAAGGCTATGTCTAAGTGTAACCAGGCGGGTGGTGGAAAAGTCACGATACCTGAGGGAACATACTTTTTGAGAGGTCCTATTCATTTTGAAAGTAACGTGAACCTGCATTTGAATGAAGGGGCACATTTGAAATTCAGTACGGATCCGGACGATTATTTGCCCGTTGTGCTGACACGATATGAAGGTATGGAATTGATGAATTATTCTCCTCTGGTTTATGCTTATGGCAAAGAAAATATTGCCTTGACAGGGCAAGGTATCCTGGATGGCCAGGCCGATAACGATCATTGGTGGAGCTGGAAAGGATCGAAACGATTCGGCTGGAAACCGGGTATGCCGAAACAGGGTGATAAAATGAATGAACCCCAATTGAAAAAGATGATGGCCAAAGGCGTTCCGGCAAAGAAACGTGTTTTTGGCAAAGGACATTATATGCGTCCGACGTTTGTGGAGTTTTACCGTAGTAAGAACATTCTGATCAAAGGAGTGACTGTTAAAAATTCACCTTTCTGGATTCTCCATCCCACGTTAAGTCAAAATGTAACTATAGATGAAGTCACAACAATAAGTTACGGTCCGAATAATGACGGTTGTGATCCCGAATGCTGCACGGATGTCTGGATCAAAAACTGTCACTTCAGTAATGGAGATGATTGTATTGCCATCAAAAGCGGTCGAAATCAGGATGGACGGCGCATCGGAGTACCAACCAAAAATTTGATTGTGGAAGATTGTCATATGCAGGATGGGCATGCCGGGGTAGCCGTTGGAAGTGAGATGTCGGGTGGTGTTGAGAATATATTTGTACAGAATTGCGAAATGAGCAGTCCTCATCTGGAACGAGCCATTCGTATTAAATCGAATGCCTGCAGAGGTGGAGAGATGAAAAATTTCCATTATCGCAATTTAAATGTCGGGCAAGTGCACGGTGCAGTGATTCGGATCAATATGCATTACGGATCAGAAAATGGGATGAACTGCCACTTCCCGCCTACTCTTAAAGGAGTCTATATAGATAACGTAAATAGTCAACGAAGCGAACATGCCATTTATATTGTGGGACGGAAGAAAAAGCCTGTTCACGATATATCCATCAAAAATTGCAATTTTAGGGGGGTAGACAGTAAGAATATTATTGAATATGTCAAAGACATCCACATTCGCAATTGTAAAATGAATGGCAAAACTATTCGAATTTAATGAACGAGTTATCCGCTTATTAAAAAAAAACACTATGAAAAAGTTTCATGAACGAAAAGTAAATATATCTAATCCTGTAAATCATCTTTTATTATTCATTCTATTGATCAGTTTTGGGATCACAAATGTTGGGTTAGCACAAAATAATACCGAAAGAAATATGGAGTATTATGTCAATAATGCTCCGTTTCATATGCCGGATGTTCAGCCTCCCAATTTTTCTGATAAATCGTTTAATATAACGGATTACGGTGCAAAGGGGCATGGCAAGGTATTAAATACGGACGCCATCCAAAAAACTATAGATGCCTGCTCAAAATCGGGTGGAGGTACAGTTATTGTTCCACCGGGTTTATGGCTGACAGCACCGATTGAATTGAAAAGTCATGTGAATTTTCATCTGGACCGGGGAGCTATCCTTTTATACACAACAGATCATACAAAATATCCCATTATTAAATCGGCCCATAGTGATGATTATTATGTCGTTGAATCACCTATATATGGACATGATCTCACCGATGTTGCTATCACCGGTCATGGTATCATAGATGGTAACGGACAATCCTGGCGTCCGGTAAAACGGATGAAAGTTACGAAAGGTCACTGGGAAAAGTTGTTAAGATCTGGTGGCGCTGTTAATAAATCAGGTTCAATCTGGTGGCCGAGTAAACAGGCTTTGAATGGTAAAAAATACCTAAGCTCTCTGAAAAAAAAGAATGGAAAGTTAAAGGCAAGTGATTTTCTGCCTGCAAGAGATTATATGCGTCCGTATATGGTCTATATTTTATATAGTAAAAACGTATATATCGACGGACCGACTTTTAAGAATTCACCGAAATTCGCCCTCTATCCCAAGTATTGTGAAAATATCATTGTACGAAATATAAAAATAAATAATGAATATTGGGCTCAAAACGGGGATGCTCTGGATATTGCCTCTTCCAAAAACGTCATACTTTATAATAATACCATTACTGCCGGTGACGATGGTATCTGTATGAAATCGAGCCCGCATCACTGGAAAAACTCTGGCTATGCCGCTTTGCAGAACGTAATTATTGCGGATAATGTAGTTTACCATGGCCATGGAGGATTTGTGGTCGGAAGTAATACTGATGGGGGCATTAATAATGTCTATGTCACAAACAACGATTTTATAAATACCGATCGTGGACTTCGCTTCAAGAGCCGCCGGGGCCGCGGTGGATTGGTTCATAATATTTACGTGGACCATATATATATGACCAATATTTATAAGCAGGCTATTTATTTTAATACGTTTTATGAACAATCCGGCACGGAAAAAGGAGCCAAACATCCGGTTAATTCAAAGACTCCGCGATTCAGGGATATTCATATCAGCCATATTTATTGTGATGGAGCTGAAACCGCCGTTTCCATGACTGGTTTGCCTGAAATGCCTGTTCAGAACATAAGTTTGTCACACATACGGATTGTTGCAAAACATGGATTTGTGGCAGATCAGACTAAAAACATCAGGATGAATGACGTAGCTGTCATTCCCGAATCAGGAACGGATTTTGATATAAAAGACAGCCAGGATATACAATTTGATAAAGTTGAAATACCAGGTAATCTTAAGACCTTTATAAAGCTTTCCGGCCGTGAAACGTCCAATATCATGATAAAAAAGAATAGCATGCCGGGTGGAAAAAATATGATTCAGTTTGGTCCGGAGGTAAATAAAAATGTCCTACAGATTCAGGAATAAGTATAAACCAGAAGATCATAAAATTATTGAAGTTAGTTATGAGATACTTTAACAAGATTCTGATAGCCGGTATTATAATGATGGGATTACTATCTATTTCTGCAATGTATCAATCGGATGGAATTCATAGAGAAGTCGTGTGTTTTGGTGATTCCATCACTCATGGCGCTCATGTGAATGGGCAAAGCTGGGTTTATTTCCTTTCCAAAAACCATACGAAGAATGTTACGTTCATTAATGCCGGGAGAAATGGACGTAAGACTTCAGATAAGAAGGAGTTGTTACCTGTTTTAAAGAAGTATCCTCATGCCGATTATTTCCTTATTTTCCTCGGGGTCAATGATTTGAAAGATGGAACGAGTAAAATGGTGGATCAGTGCATAACAAATATGCAGTGGATGATCAATAAAATTCATGAAAGTGACAAAAATACCCGTATTGTTATTCTGGCACCCACGGATATTAATTTGAAAACGATGTCCCGGCTTAATGTCCGGAAAAAATACAACAAAAATACCAAGAGATCATTGGTTGAACTCAAAAATAAATACAAGAAATTAGCGGCTAAAGACCATGTAAAATTTCTTTCATTGCTCCATGTTGTTTCCAAAACCAATTATGTTGATGGGTTACATCCCGATATCAAAGGACAAAAACAAATAGCCAGGGCTGTCTGGAAAGGAATGAACAGGCTGTTTTGATTGTATATTTTATATCTCGTTACGAGGCTCTGTCTCGTCATGCCCGGGTGGATGCTCTGCCTCCAGTGATTGGATTTGTTTATTGGAATATGAACGGACAGAGTGTCCGGATGTCCGTTATGCCCCGGGAGGGACGTACGAGATAAATACTCACACCAATCTCATTACGAGACTCTGTCTCGTAACGAAAAGGTGGACACTCTGAGTCCAGTCCAAGGATTTTTCGGGCAAAACCAAATTTTTAAATAGTTTAATTCTTTTGAATATGAAGAATATTGTTATAAGGTGGAAAGCTGCATTATGCCTCTTATCTCGTTACGAGGCTCTGCCTCCGTTTATCAGATTTGTTTATTAAAACATGAGTGGACACAGAGTGTCCGGATGCCCATTATGCTCCGGAGGGACATAACGAGATAAATAAGGCTATAGATGAAATTTCTCGTTACGAGACTCTGTCTCGTAACGATCAGGTGGACACTCCGTGTCCAGTAAGAGTGTTTTTCGTGGACGACCGGAATTATTAAATAGTTTATTTCTTATGAAAAAGATCAAAAACCTTAAATGGTGCGGTATCGCATTTTTTACCTCATTTGTATTATCATTTGGGTTGTGTAATCCGGGATATAGTCAGGATTCTCATCATGATGCACTTATTGATTCGGTAACGATCCATTTATGGAGCGGAACACCGCCCTTTCATAAGAATATTCCACAGGAACAGCGAATGCCGTCAAAAGGTGATGGGGTTATTCGTCTCACCAATGTGTCGAATCCGACGATAACGGTATATCATCCCCAAAAAATCAATTCAACACACGCTGCCGTATTGATTTGCCCTGGTGGGGGATATACGCACCTTGCCTATAATCTTGAAGGGACAGATATTGCTCGTTGGCTGGGTTCGAATGGAATCATTCCGGTCGTTTTAAAATACCGGGTGCCGAATCAGAAGAAAGGCGCTTTTGCCGATGTGCAAAAAGCATTGACCATCCTGAGAAGTCAACATAAAAGATGGAGTATAAATCCCGGTAAAATCGGGATCATTGGTTTTTCGGCTGGAGGGGATTTGGTTGCCCGAATGATAACTCACTATAAAAAAAGGATCTATCCGCCTTCAAAAGGGAATGAAGCAATTTCAATTAAACCTGATTTCGGCATCCTTATATATCCCGCTTACCTGGTGAACAAACAAGATAAACTTAACGCTGATGTCAAACTTCGGGATCAACCGCCGCCGGCTTTTTTTGTTCAGACCCAGGATGATCCTGTCGGATATCGAAATAGTCTTTTCTTTTACAATGCGTTAACCAGACATCATGTAGATGCTGAATTAAACATGTTTCCTCATGGTGGTCATGGGTATGGCATGAGAGTTCCTGCATCAAATCCCTTATCGAATTGGCCTGACCGATGTATTAATTGGTTGAGATCGATTCACGCTTTATCACAATGAGTAATGAGCAATTAGCAATTAGAAATGAGTAATGAGAAATGAGCAATTAGAAATGAGTAATAAGAAATGAGTAATAAGCTCGTTACGAGGCTCCCAGCCTTATCTCGTGACAGGGCTCTGCCCTGTCACGTCAGATGGGAGGCTCTGCCTCCAGTGATATATTTAGTAATCTCAATCATTAGGTCATTCTGGAGCATAATGTATCTCGGGACGTTTTGCGATCCGTCTTATTGAATAATAAATGAAGACAGGACCAGAGAAATCGTCTGGCGGAACGAAGAGTGTCCAGCTTGTTCATTATGCTCTGGAGGGACCTAATCCGGCGCATCAAATTCCTGGACGGGATATCTGAATTTCTGACTTGAGAACAGCGATTTTAGCCTTTTTATTTATTTTCTGCCTTCTGCCTTCTCAATAAAAATCAAAGTAATTTTTTGCGTTATTATAGCTGATATCGCTGATCATGGAACCGACTAAGTCCAAATCATCAGGTATAAGCCCTTTTTCGATATCGTCACCGATCATATTGCATAGAACTCTGCGAAAATATTCGTGCCGGGGATAGGACATGAAGCTCCTGGAATCGGTCAGCATTCCAACGAAATGGCTCAGGAGACCCATATTGGCTAATGTTCGTACCTGGTTCTCAATACCGTTTTTTTGATCAAGAAACCACCAACCGCTGCCGAACTGCATTTTACCAGGTGTACGTCCGTCTTGAAAATTCCCAATCATTGTGGCAAATAAGGCGTTATCCGTAGGATTTACATTATAAAGAATTGTTTTAGTCAATTGATCATTAGTATCCAGACGATCCAGGAACCGTGACAGCGGAATAGCATGATTAAAATCACCCATCGAATCATAGCCTGTATCCGGACCCAGTTTCCGGTACATTCGTTTATTATTATTGCGAATGGCCCCCAGGTGATACTGCTGTACCCAGCCGCTTGCATGATCCATTTTGGCCATTTCTAGTAAAACAGCCGATTTGAATTTAGCTATCTCACTCTTTGTAAGCGGTTTATTATCAAGTGATTTCCTGAAGATATCGCGGATCCCGGAAAGGGTAAAATCTTCCACGTAAACTGCTTCAAGCCCATGATCGGATAAGCGGCAACCATTGTCATGAAAATAATCATGGCGTTGCTGTAGTACCGAGAGCAAATCATCATAAGAATTTATGGATTGTCCCGCAGCGTCCGATAATCGTTTTAAATAGTTTTGATATGAATCGGCATCACCGATATTCATCGCGTTATCGGGTCGAAAAGCGGGTAATACTATCGGAGAAAATGAATCATCAGCCGCAATTTTTTGATGATATTTTAAATCATCTGCCGGATCATCGGTTGTACACACAACTTCGACCTTCATATTCCTGATGATATTTCTTGCGGATAATTCATTATCTTGTAGCCGGTCTTTACTTAGGTTCCAGATCTTATCGGCAGTTTCTTCATTGAGGAAGTCATCTACCTCGAAATAACGCTTTAATTCAAGATGCGTCCAGTGAAACAGGGGATTGCCAAGCGTTTTGGGAACAACTTTGGCCCATGCCATGAATTTATCGTAGTCGGAGGCTTTTCCTGTAATAAATTCCTCGTCAACACCGGCTGTCCGCATTGCCCGCCATTTATAGTGATCCCCATATAACCAAATATGGCTAAGGTTCTTAAACTGTGTATCCCCGGCAATATCTTTAACCGGTATGTGACAATGATAATCGATTATCGGTTTACTTTTTGAATAATTAAAATATAAGTCTTTACCCCTGGCGTTGTTCAGAAGGAAGTTATCATTAATAAAATTTGACATAAGCCTTTAATTGTATGTTACTCATAGTAATATTTCTCTCACTATAATATTGGTTCGAATGCAAAAATGGTAGTGCAATATAAAATTGTTACCGGAAACATTAAAATCAAATTTAGCCGATAATGTAGTATAAATACATGTGTTAGTAATTTATTAATAAGTCTGTGGATTAAATATTGTTGTACGAATAATGCTATCTATCTAATTCATAAAAATCTTTTTAAGCTTTTAAATTACACGTTATTATGAGGCTATAACTATGTAATTCTCATAAATATTTTTAGAATTACGTATTGACATTAATAAAAAAAAGTTTGATCCTGTAGGTACTAATTGTTACCGGTAACTTTTAATATGAAAGGCGTTTAGATTTTATTAAGTTAGACGGTATGTTTATTTGTTAAACGAAAAATTATATCATGTATCATCGGAATGATAACGGCTTGTAAGTACATGGTATGTTTCATCCTAAATAAATGGATAATTACTGTGTAACAGGTAGTAACTCATAAGATCCTTATTAGTAATAGAAGCTTTTGCAAAGCCTTCTAATAAAGAATCCTAACAAGCGATAACAACACAGGCATTATATATCTATGAAAATGACATGGAGATGGTATGGCGAGGGAAACGATTCTATAACTCTCGATCATATCCGGCAAATACCAGGAGTGATGGGCGTAGTTTGGTCATTACATGACAAGGTAGCTGGTGAAGAATGGGAAGCTGACAGGATAAAAAATGTAGCTGACCAGATAAGAAATAAGGGATTTAGTCCTGCTGTTGTGGAAAGCGTGAATGTTCATGATGATATTAAATTAGGCCGGCCCAGCAGAGATAAATATATTGATATTTATATCGATACGATAAAAAAACTCTCGAAGGTTGGGGTTGAAGTTATTTGTTATAATTTTATGCCTGTTTTTGATTGGACCAGAACAGATTTGCATAAAGAATTGCCGGATGGCTCCAATGCATTGTTTTATGAAAAAAATGCGATTATGGATGACCCTAAAGAAATGGCTCACCAAATATTAGAGGGTTCGGGTGATTTCACTATGCCTGGCTGGGAGCCGGAGCGTATGGCCCAGTTGGATGATTTATTTAAAGCGTATGATGGAATAACGGAGGACATACTATTTGAAAATTTAAAATATTTCCTCGATCGATTAATGCCGGCATGCGAGAAATATGATATTAAGATGGCTATCCATCCGGATGACCCGGCATGGCCGATATTTGGGTTGCCACGTATTATACGAAGTCGCGATCATATCAAAAGATTCCTGGATATGGTAGATAATCCTTATAATGGGTTGACCTTTTGTACCGGGTCACTGGGTTCGAATCCGGATAATGATTTACCGGCCATGATACGTGAATTTCATGACCGTATTTATTTCGCCCATATACGTAATGTTAAGGTTTTCGAAAATGGTGATTTCATTGAAGTATCTCATAGAGGTCAGGATGGAAGTGTCGATGTATATGAGGTCCTGAAAGCCTATCATGATAATGGCTTTGATGGCTATATACGACCTGATCACGGTCGTCATTTATGGGGTGAAGAAGAAAATTGCAGACCGGGTTATGGTCTGTATGACCGGGCCATGGGAATTATGTATATGCTTGGCATCTGGGATAGTTTGGAAAAAGAAACAAAATAGAAATAATTAATGCGTTTAACGAGAAATAGTATTAAAAATGAAACTGCCTCTTGGCATGAGGCGGGTATAAAATTACCTGGTTTCGATTTTGATCAGGTCTCCCAAAAGACTACAGCCGCCCCCCAATGGATTCATTTTGGTTCCGGTAACATCTTCAGAGCCTATATTGCAAATCTTCACCAGAAATTATTAGACCGGAATTTGTATGATTCGGGTATTATTGCCGTTGAACCCTATGATTTTGAAGTAATGGATAAGGTATATAAACCTTATGATAATCTGGCGTTAATGGTGACAATGAAGGCTGATGGCCATTTTGATAAAAAATTGATTGGCAGTATTACCGAAGGCCTCACAACCGACCCCAAACGGTCCCATGATCAAACCCGGCTTAAAGAAATTTTTGATAATCCCAGTCTACAAATGGTCAGTTTTACGATAACGGAAAAGGGATATGCCTTGAAGGATGAAGCTGACCAGTATTTCGATGTTGTCGCAAAAGATATTGAAAGGGGGTTGGATTATCCGCTTCATACAATGAGTATTATAGCATCTCTAACATATCACCGGTATAAAAAAGGACAATATCCCCTCACTTTCATCAGCATGGATAATTGTTCCCATAATGGGGATAAATTAAAAAATGGGGTGCTTACGATTGCAAATGAATGGTGTGATAAAGGTTTTGTAGATGATGGATTTCTTGATTATCTGAAAGACGAGACTAAGATTAGTTTTCCATTAAGCATGATTGACAAGATAACACCACGTCCGTCCGAAACAGTTAAACAACTTTTATCAGATTTGGGTATTGAAAATATAGACCCTGTTGTGACAAGTAAGAGCTCATATGTAGCACCCTATGTTAATACAGAAGTTGCAGAGTATTTGGTTGTTGAAGATAAATTTACCAATGGTCGTCCGCCTTTGGAAAAAGCCGGTGTCATTTTTACTGACAGGGAGACGGTCAATAAAGTTGAGACCATGAAAGTCACGACTTGTTTGAATCCACTTCATACGGCTCTGGCTGTTTCCGGTTGTCTACTTGGGTTCGAGACAATAGCTGACGAAGTCAAAGATCCGTTAATGGAAAAATTTATTGAAACAATAGGGTATAAAGAAGGTTTAAAAGTAGTCGTTGATCCAGGAATATTAAGTCCACATGATTTTCTGGATGAAGTTGTAAAAGAACGATTGCCAAACCCTTACATCCCTGATACACCAGCAAGGATTGCCACAGATACTTCTCAAAAGCTTGGAATTCGTTATGGTAAAACCATAGAATCGTATGCTAACCGGGATGATCTTGATCCAGCCGGCCTGACGGCTATTCCACTTGCCATAGCCACATGGTGCCGTTATTTACTGGGAATCGATGATGAAGGAAATAAATTTGAAATAAGTCCTGATCCACTTGCGGATAGATTACAGTCGATATTAAATGGTGTTTCGTTCGGAGATAAAACTTCAAATGTTGACGAAATTTTATCCAATACTGCAATATTTGGTTTGAATTTATATCAGGTCGGATTGGGAAAAAAAATAGAAGATATGTTTTATGATATGATGGAAGGAAAAGGTGCCGTGAGAAACACTATAGAAAAATGGCTTAAATAAAATATAAGCTACTATGAATTTTTACTGCTTATGCGATGTCATCTGGCGATATGTAACATTTTTTTATGAAAGAATGTTTCCGGTAACATTTAGCAGTATGTGTTATTTATGACGAAAAATGAGAACAGATAATTAAGAATTTAAACTAAAAACGAGACAATAAAGTGAAATTAGGTAAATACTCATTTGGAATTGGAGATAGATTCGGCCATCAGGGACCAGCTCAATTAAAAGCAATAGAAGAGGTTATGAATCAGGGGCTTACAATTACTCCTGTATGGAATAAATCACATAGAGAGCATGAAATTATTAAAACCACACCGGGTAGTGTACGAACTGAGGCAGATGATGCTGTGAATAAATTAGGTTGGGATGATGCATATTTTGTTGATGCTGACCATATAACAATGGATACTATTGAAGACTTCCTGGTGAGTTCTAATTACTTTACAATCGATGTGGCCGATTTTATCGGTAATGGTATCCAGGAGTCTGATGAAAAAACATTTCTGGAGAAAAATGGCTCACTAATTGGAGATATGGAAATTCCCGGTATCTCTGAAAAATTTGAAATCAATGAATCCCTTCTGAAGAAAATTGCACATAACTATATAAATGCAATTAAGGAAGCCAGGCGAATATATCAACATATTAAAAAAGAAAAAGGGGATGATGTTGTTATAGAGATTTCAATGGATGAAGTTGAAAAGCCACAAACACCTGTAGAGCTGTTTTTTATCCTGAAAACATTATCGGAATATGATGTTCAAATAAATACGATCGCTCCAAAATTTACCGGACGTTTCAATAAAGGAGTGGACTATGTTGGTGATCTGGATAAATTCAGCCAGGAATTTGAACAGGATATTTTGGTTATTAAACATGTAATATCAGATTATCACTTACCTGAGGATCTCAAATTAAGTGTCCATTCCGGAAGTGATAAGTTTTCGATATATGATTCCATCCATAACATTATTAAACAACATGATTCGGGATTACATGTAAAAACCTCCGGTACTACCTGGTTGGAAGAATTAATCGGTTTAGCATCGGCAGATAACGACGGGTTACAAATGGTACAATCTATCTATAAAACGGCATGGAGCCGATTTAAAGAACTGACTGATCCATACGCACCTGTTATTGATGTCGATTATGAAGGATTGCCAACGCCGGATACTTTTAATTCATGGGAAAGTAAAAAAGTTGTAGCTAAGCTGACACATAATCCGGATGATCCCGAATTCGATTCTCAGTTGCGTCAGTTCTTACACTGTTCGTATAAAATTGCTGCTGAGAAAAAATCGGAGTATTACAATCTTCTGAAAAAATATGAGAAGGTCATCGGTTCGAATGTTACCAATAATTTATATAAACGACATTTGAAGCCTCTTTTCTTAGAATAAGAGCTAATTAAAAAGTGAATTTGAAACGATGATTTGTTCACCATTCAAGCATGAGAATGACAGAATAATATTTAAAATGCCAGGAGCTTAACGATGCAAAAACGTATTATTACCTTTGGCGAAATAATGCTTCGCTTAGCCACCAAAGGGTTTAAACGATTTTCACAAGCCACCGAATTCGAGGCCATCTACGGGGGCGGGGAAGCCAACGTGGCGGTCTCGCTGGCCAACTACGGGCTGCCGGTCGATTTTGTCACCCGTCTGCCCGACAACGATATTGGCGAGGCCGCCCTGATGAATCTTCGCAAATACGGGGTGGGCACCGGTAAGATCATCCGCGGCGGAGAACGCCTGGGCATTTATTTCCTGGAGAAAGGGGCGGTCAGCCGGGGCAGCAAGGTCGTTTACGACCGGGCCCATTCGGCTATATCACAAATAAAACCGGGTATGATCGACTGGGAAAAGGTATTCGGGGACGCCGGCTGGTTCCACTGGACCGGGATCACCCCAGCGATCTCCGAAGGCACTGCCGCGGTGTGTAAAGAAGCCGTCGAGGCGGCCAATAAACTTGGCTTAACGGTCTCGACCGACCTGAACTACCGCAAGAAACTCTGGAAGTACGGCAAGGAGCCTTCCGAGGTGATGCCCGGGCTGGTCGAAGGCTGTGATATCATCCTGGGCAACGAGGAAGATGCCGGGAAAGTCTTCGGCATCGAAGCCGAAGGGGCCGATGTGACTGCAGGAAAAGTCGAAGGAGCCGCCTATCAGTCCGTATGTAAACAGTTGATGGAGAAATTCCCCAAAGCGAAGAAAGTAATCATCACCCTGCGCGGGTCGAAGAGCGCCT